>JANMJQ010000329.1:0-7944 GCA_031371445.1 Akkermansiaceae bacterium | reverse complement strand
CGGTTCGCAAATACGTGCCAAGCTTGACCAGCGCTTCATCACTCAGCTCCTGTATTTTAAAATCCGTCTTGAGGTGCTGATAGAGATCGCGCAATGGCTCTTGATAGGTCTCGTTCCCCGATAGTTTGTTTTGCGCATTTTCATAAGCATCGATCATCGCGAGTGAAATGCATTGGCGCAGCGCGGCGGATTCAGCGGTCCCCGGCAAGGTCGCGAAATGAGCGCTGAGTTCTTCAAGGCGATGGCCGTTCAGATAGACCCAGGCGTAACGATCCACCAATGATTGCAATCCGGCATGCGTCGGATTTTTCGCGGCTTCCAAAATCGCCTCGCGCAAACGGGCAGAGGCTTCGTCCAATCGGTTGGCAGCGACAAATGCAGGCACCTGGGCCATGGCGATTTGGCTTCGCCATGGCGAAGCATCGGCGAACTCTTTCCAGAATCGTTCCGCGTACGGCAGCGCGTCTTTTGCGTGGCCGCCTTCCGCATCGTTGATCAGCGTGATCAATCTTAACAAAGCCTCACCCGCGTCCACGGATCCTCCATTGCGGGCAGCCGCGTCCAGAGCCGCGAGATAAGATTTTTTCGCCGACTCCAAATCGCCGCTCTCACTCTCAAGCTGTCCCTTCAGCAAAAGGCCTTTGGCAACAAGCGGACTTGTCGGGTGGTTCTTCGAAAGTAGCTCAAGCGTTGCCATCGCTTCTTTGGCCTGCCCTGCAGCGACATGAAGCGCGGCTCTCTCATACAAGGCGTTTGCAAGATAAGGATTTGATTCCGGGAATTTGGAGATGAATTGATCCAACTGCAGCGCCGCCTCATCGCGCTGCGCCAAGCGGACATGAGCCATCGCGCGGAAATACATCGCCCCAAGCGCTGATTCGCTTTTGGGATAGGTGCTGACATGCTGGTCCAACAGCGGAAGTGCCAATGTATAATTGCCCCTTAGATAATGCGAAGCGGCGAGAATATATAAACATTCATCGTGTGCCGGCCCCTGCTCCAAGGTACCGAGCATCGGTCCGGCGGTTTTGATACAGGTCTCGTAATCGCCATCATGATAGACCGATGATAGCAACAAGCGCTGGATCTCGCCCAAGCGCGCCGAGGTTGGAAAGTCCTTGATGAACACGCCGGCATGTTCGCGCAACCGCGACCCGTCGCCGATCCTCGCCGCCAGTCGCGCGAGGTTGAATAAATTATCCTCGCGGCTATCAACACCCGGATAAAACCGCTCCAACTGCAGATAGGCCGCATAGGCCCCCCCGGAATTTCCGGCCGCCTCATGCAGATAGGCGAGCGCCGCAAGCTTGGTGGCTTCCATGGGGCTCTTGCCCGCGCGGTCCTTTTCAAAAGCTGTTAGATCATCCTCCAGCCGCTTCCTGTCCCAAACCCGGCTGCCATCCTTCACGCTCTTTGCCGCCCCCATCGATTTCAACCGCGCGTGCAAATCATCGATCACCACATCGCTTGCCGGAACCAGATGATACAATGCCATCGCGGCCCGCTGCATGCCGATGCCGATCGCATCGCCCGCCAATTTCATGAACCCTTGCGAACGCGCGTAAACACCATCGCCTTCAATGATGAGGTCGCCGCGGTTCTTCGCCATGAAATCTAACAGCGCCTGCTCGTCGCGTTTTTCCAAAGCCGCCTGCACCAGTGCTTCGAAACCCGCCATGATGCCTTCCGCTGGGGTCGGAAAATTCAAGCGGTTCTTGAGGGCGATTTCGAGATTCTCGCTGCCCGTCGGAATGTGCCCCAGGCGATAATGACAGATCGCGAGATTGATATAAAACGCCCCGGCCGGGAAGACATCGCGGGTCTTGTCGCGTTCTGTTAGAAACTTGGAAAATCGTCCGGCCGCCAGACGCCAATCCTCCGCGCCCATCGCCGCCTCACCCCATTTCAACAAGGCCATCTTCTGAAAAGGATTGGCCGTTCCACCTGCTGGATTCGGAAAATCGCGATAACAAATTTCGAAGGACCGCATCGCCTCGTCCCATTTCCTCAGCTTCAATTCGCAAAGCCCCTTGCGGAAATAAATCGCCCCGAACTGCGGGCCGTATTTTTTCAGCGGCTCATCCTTGCCATAAGCCGCGATGGCGCTGTCATGCAACGCAAGCGCATCCTGCCACTGCCCGGCTTCCGTCGCCGTGCGGGCGTTTTCCACCAACGATTCCAAAGTGGGTTCTGCCGCGGCAGCGACACCCGGCATCGCCAGCAGGATCGCGGCCGCCACCGACCGGATCCCTTGCGCGCGCGCCGACCATTTCCTCATTGCGGGGCAAACTAGCCGCGGGAAGAGCGGGGCAAAATGAAATTCCGCGGCGATCAAAATTCCCTCTTGACCTGTTCAAATGAACTGTCTTTATTTGTTCGCATGAATGGCACGTCTCTCGCCGCGAAATTGAAACAGGTTTTTGGTTATGACAGCTTCCGCCCGCTCCAGCGGGAAATCATGGAAACCTCGCTCGCGGATCGTGATGCCGTCGCCATTTTGCCGACCGGTGCGGGCAAAAGCCTCTGCTACCAACTTCCCGCCCTCGTCCGGCCCGGGCTGACCGTGGTGGTGTCGCCGCTGATCGCGCTGATGAAGGATCAGGTCGACCAGCTTGAAGCCGCCGGGGTCGCGGCCACCTTTCTCAATTCCAGTCTGGACGCCGCCGAGGCAAAGCGGCGGCTGGCGGGCCTGGATGTGGGCAGATACCAGCTTCTTTACGTCGCCCCCGAACGCTTGGTGCTGCCGGATTTCCTCCCCAAGCTCCGGACTTGGAAAGTCACCGCTCTGGCCGTGGACGAGGCTCACTGCATCAGCGAGTGGGGTCACGATTTCCGGCCCGAATACCGCCGCCTGCGCGAGGTGCGGGAATGTTTGCCGCAAATACCGATCCTTGCCCTCACCGCCACCGCCACGCCCCGCGTGCGGGAGGACATCATCCGGCAATTGGAATTGCGTGAGCCCGCCGTTTTCCTCGCCAGCTTCAATCGTCCCAATCTGAACTATCAGGTCGTCGCGAAGTCCAACGCGCCCGCCCGCATCGCGGAATTTGTCGCCAGCCGCGCGGGCGAATCGGGCATCGTCTATTGCCAGTCGCGCAAAAGCACCGAGTCGCTCGCCGCGACTCTGCGCGCCTTGGGATTTCCAGCTGTTGCCTATCACGCCGGCCTCGAGCCCGCCGAACGCGCAACCAACCAGGATGATTTCCTCCGCGACCGGGCGAAAATCGTCTGCGCCACCGTGGCCTTCGGCATGGGCATCAATAAACCCGACGTCCGTTTCGTCATTCACGCGGACCTGCCGAAGAACATCGAGGGCTACTATCAGGAAACCGGACGGGCCGGGCGCGACGGCCTGCCCGCCGATTGCCTGCTGCTCTTTTCCCGCGGCGACCTGATGAAACAGACGAGGTTCATCGATGAAATCCCCGACGAGCAGGCGCGGGAAACCGCCCACCGCCAGCTCGAAGCGATGGCAAGTTTCGCGGAAAACGACGGCTGCCGCCGGATCGGACTGCTGGGTTACTTCGGCGAGAAATGGCCCCACGAGAACTGCGGCGCCTGCGATCATTGCCTGAACCCCCGCGAAAAACAGGACGCCAGCACCGATGCCCGGAAGCTCCTCAGTTGCGTCCTGCGGATCCAGCAAGGCCCTCCCCAAGTGGCTGGAGCGTCTCGCTCCAGTCCGTGTCTGGAGCATCCTGCTCCAGGTCACCCCGCTCCGGGCCTGGGCCACGTTGCCGACATCCTCACCGGATCTCTAACAGAAAAGGTCCGCGGCCGCGATCACGACAAGCTCAGCACCTTCGGCATCGGCAAGGACCAGGCGCGGGCCTATTGGGTCAATCTTGGAAGACAGTTGCTGCAGCTCGGATTTCTCGAAAGCACGGGCGGCCAATACCCCGTCGTGTCGGTCAGCAAGCTCGGCGCGTTGGCATTGAAAGAGCAGCGGGCCGTGATGGTTGCCCAGCCGCTCGAAGTACCCCGCGACAAAGCCACCGCACGACACGGTGACGTGCCCTGCGATCCCGGCTTGTTCGAACAACTCCGTGTGGTGCGCAAGCGTCTAGCCGATTCCAAAAACGTGCCGCCCTATGTGGTCTTCTCCGATGTCACCCTCCGCCACCTTTGCCGCGAATATCCGGTCGATGTCGCGTCGCTGCTGCTGATCCCCGGGATTGGTGAAAAGAAGCAGGAAGACTACGGCAACGATTTTCTAACAGCCATCCACGATTGGCTCGCAACGAATCCGCGATTGGAGTTCGCACCGCTGCCACCGGCACCACCGGCGGAACCACGTTCCCGCCTTCCCGCCGGTGGCAGCGTCTTCGAAACCCTCACGCTCTGGAAAAGCGGCATGGCCATTCCGGAAATCGCCAAAGCCCGCAGCTTCGCCGTGTCCACTATCGAAAGCCATCTCGCCCAAGCCATCGAAAACGGCGAAGCGCTCGACCCCCGCGCCTTCTACACCGACGCGGAGGAAAGAGAAATGGCAGCCGCCATGGACGGTTATGACGAAGTCGCCCTCAAGCCCATCTTCGAACAACTCGAAGGCAAGATCAGCTACGGCAAATTGAGAATCTACCGGGCCATCGCCTCGACCTTGGCCCTGGCATGATATCAAAGGAAGGAGGATATTTACCGCAAAGCCGCTGAGAACGCAAAGGTGCGCAAAGGAGTTTTTGGAAATCGAAACGCGGCGGCGCGGAGTCCGCAGAGGGGAGATTGCGGAGGTGATCAATGACCAACATGAGGCCTCCTGACATCGACAGAACATTCGCGGGTTCTATTCCTTACTGCCAAGGCTCGCCTCTTCGTAGCGAAATCGAGGCACACGGTCCCTCATCCTTGGTCGGGGCCACCGAAACCGCGGCAGCGGCGATCGCAAGTCGCTTCGGCTCTGGTGCTGTGGACGGCAAGATTCAAGCTCACATCATCATCATCGAACGGTAGCGTACCACAAATGAAGACTCTTTGCCTAGCACTCGCGTCCGCCTTCCTTTTACTCGCCCCACATTCCTTTGATATGCGGGTTCCGGCTGGAGTTGAGATTAAAGCAATGCCATAAAAATGCTCGTAGTCCCCATCCTCTTCGTCCCAATCGCGGTTACGATACTCTGGTTGTTTTCGATCAGGCCCTATTGTCATCGCCACGGGAAAGGCTACACACCGGGAGCGAATATCGGAGTTACTTTTTGGGTGGATTGGCAACAAGCGAAGGAGATCGCGAAGGCCCAAGATGACCGGCGAATGATCTCCATTTGCCGAATCGTGTTCTGGCTCCAAGTTGTCGGGTTGTGTTTCCTGGCCCTCGCGATCTTCCAACACTAGAGGCCTAACAAACCATGCAGCCCAAGGCAGCAATCGGACATTGCCGGGCACAGATTCCTGCGCTAACGAACGGATTTGCTATACGGACGTTTTCGACGATCCAAACCTGCCCGGTGCGATGAAGGTGACGATTACCTTGAAACAAGGTTCGTGCGGGACCGGGTTGAGCGTCGTGCAGGAAGGCGTGCCCGATGTCATCCCTGCCGAGGCCTGCTATCTCGGCTGGCAGGAATCGCTCGTTCTTCTGGCGAAACTCGTCGAGGCTGAGATTCCGGATTAGCGTGCCGTGGTGTTGTCGGTACCTTTGATGCGCTGGAGCCGTTGCAATTCAAGCCGAGCTACTCCACATTTTGACATGAAATCACGATCGCTGGGATTACGAGTCGCCGGAACAATTTTCGGGCTGATGTGTTTGGCGCAGTTGTTGCGTCTGGTAACAAAGTTTGAAGTGGTCATCGGAGGTCATGAGTTCCCGCTTTGGGCGAGCGCGGTTGCCGTGGTGATCGCAGGAGCCCTGAGCCTTTGGCTTTGGAAATTGTCCGCTTCCAGCCCACCATGATTTGGAGGAATGGCACTTGGACAAGCCAAGCAACCGAACTATTAGAAATGCCATGAAAGCCACCATGATTGCGGCTCTTTGGCTACTTCTACCCATCCGGGCCTTCGCCGCACCGGATGATACACCCGTATCGATCTCGCTGGAACGCACCGTTTGCTTTGGATTCTGTCCGAGCTACATCGTCACACTTCTCGCTGACGGCAGCGTAACCTTCGAAGGCCGCGAATATGTGAAAACGAAGGGCGTCTCGACGAAGAAGATCGATGCCGCGAAGCTGGTCCCGATTTTTAAAAAACTTGAAGCGATCCATTTCTGGGAGCTTGAGGACAGTTACCGGACCAAGAAAAATGCTGATGGTAGCATTACATCGGTCACTGATTTGCCGACCAAATACGTGACGGTGAAGACCGCATCCAAAAGCAAGAAGGTAACGGACTATTTCGGAACACCTGCCGGAGTCGACGAGCTGGAGCAACTCATCGATGATGTTGCCGGGGTCTCCGAATGGATTGGGGATCCGACGGAAAGGAATCGTTAAGCCGTAATAACAACCTGTCTGTTTATGACCCTTCTCAAACGCATTGTGACATCGATCGTCTTGTTCGTTCCCACCCTCGTAATCGTCTACATCGGCATTTGCATCATCGGTGGAGCAGTCTGCGGGACGATCGCGAGCGCGGGTGTCCATGACCCACACGCTGGCTACGTGGCGGGACAAGAAGCCGGTGAGAATTTCGTCCACCAGAATTTTACGCTCATTTTGTGGGCCACCATCGGTCTTTCGGTGCTGACCTCGCTGGCCGTGTCCTTTTCGAATATTTTCCCATGGTGCCGGGAGCCCAAAGGCCCGTGAGCATGCGGCCTTCGAAGCGCGGCTTACCAATCGACCGATTGCTGCCGAACGGCTTCGTAGAGAGTGATCGCAACCGATGTCGCCAAATTCAGACTTCGCGTGCCGCCGGGTGCCATCGGGATGCGCAGCGCCTGGTCGCCGCTTGCCATGTCGCAGGGCAGGCCGCGCGTCTCGGGACCGAAGACCAGATAGTCGCCGGGACTGAAGCGGACATCCCAATGCGAGCGGGTTGCCTTGGTGCTGAGGAACCAGAACGAGGCGTCCGCTTCCGCCGCCTGTTGCAATTCGCCGAAGGATTTCCATACCTTCAATTTCACATCATGCCAATAGTCGAGGCCGGTGCGGCGGACGTGTTTGTCATCGAGCGAAAAGCCGAGCGGCTCTATCAAATGCAAGGTCGAGTCGGTGGCCAGCGCGAGGCGTCCAGCGGCTCCAGCATTGTGGGGGATTTCCGGTTCGAAGAGAACGATGTGAAACATATCACTGTGGATCCTTGCGCCGAGCCATGGTGATGGAGAGGCCGAGCGTGCCGATGAAAATCAAATAGCACGCGAGCAGTTCGAGGTAGCTTTTGCAGATCTTCGGAATGAGCGGGGGAAAACCCGGACCCAGTGTGGCCTTCCAAAAAACCGGACTGCCGATGACGCGGTTGAAGACATACAGGATCAACAGCGCCGCCGCGATAAAGCCGGTGCCCGCGTGATGTCCCATGCTCGCGCCGAATTGCACCATCACCCGGCGATGGCGCAGAGCGGTGATCAAGCCTAACAGAAGAATGGCTCCGGCAACCAGGGCTTCCGGAAATTTCATCCCCAAAATGCCCGATATGAAATCCTCGATCTCACCCACAAAGGCGGCGATGAGGCCGCAGGCCATTACCCGACAGACAGGCCGGTTCTCGCCGGCGTTCGCGGAAGCACCCAGCGTGACAGCAGCCGCCGCGGCCAGCAGGAGGGCTTGCAGCAATTCAACGGTGCCGCGTTCGATCGGGACCGAGGGCCGGTTAGGCAACCAGGCCGGCAGCAGGATCGCCACCGATCCGGCCGTGATCAGCACCATCCGCATCAAGGTGCGGGGCAAGGACACGTTGCGCTGGAGACTATGGGGTCCTTCCGGCATCGGCCTGTTGCCTAAAGGTTCGCAGCGCGTCATGCAAGGCCGATGCCATTTCAACCGGTCTCCGCGCTCGACGCCACCGGCCATG
>JANMJQ010000083.1:0-6912 GCA_031371445.1 Akkermansiaceae bacterium | reverse complement strand
GGGCGCAGCACTATTTCACGAATACGAGGATCTGATGCAACGCCCGGATTTGATGAATAAAAGCCACCTCACCAGCAAAGAACGACAGACTTTGTTCGAAGCATTCCTCTCCGTCGCCGACTGGATCAAAGTGTATTTTCTGTGGCGGCCCAATCTTCCAGACGAAGCCGACAACCACCTTATTGAACTCGCCCTCGCGGGCTCCGCTGAAAGAATCATCACAAACAATCTCCGTGACTTGAAACGCGGTGAACTGAAATTTCCGAGCTTGAAAATTCAAAACTCACGCCAATTCTTACAAACACTCCCATGAGCACACTCACCATCCGGTTGCCTGACGACAAGCATGCGCGTCTGCGTCAATTGGCCAAGCACCGTGACATCAGCGTGAACAAGCTGGTCGAGGAACTTGCGACCATTAGCATTGCGGAATTCGACGCGGAAAACCGCTTTCGCGCGCTGTCCGCCAAGGGTTCGGTCAAAAAGGGATTGTCCATTCTGGACAAACTCGACACGGCTTTCGCTTCAGGCAACAAATCATCGTCCTGAAGAGATCTCGTCCAGCCATTGTTCATCCGGCATCGCATAGGGCCGGAAGGTTTCAAGCGTTCCATAATGCTCATTGTGGAACAGCGCGCGGTGAAGGCCAAGCGTCGTTGCCGCGGGTGAGTCGATGAGGTTGGCGGAATCGTTTGCGCTCATTTGGAAAAGCACACGCATTTCGAATTCCGCAAGGAGCTTGCGTGGAATCCAGCGGCTGACGTTGTTCCATGTATCGGTCGCGGTGATGACATGCATGCCAACAGGCCCGCCTTCTCCTAACAGATTCGCGAATGCCTGGGACGGACTGGCTGAAGCATTCGCATCGTCATCCATCGAGAAGCGGAATTCATCATCCGGACGCAGCGATTTGAAACGTTGGATGTCGTGGACGATCAGGAAAATTTCAGGTGCGTCTGCGTCATGGGCGCTGCTCCGGCGCTCAAGTTCGGTGTTCAAACCCGCAAGCAGCCCGGCCGCTTCCGCAACGCCGCCGATCTGGATTTCATGCGGGAGGACGCCTTTGATTTTTCCAAAGAAGCCACTCCCATGGGCATGGGGATCGAGGATGACAAAGCGCGCCGCAGCTTTGGGAAATTGCGCGGCCAGCGAGACCATGCTGATTCCCAACATAGCCAGCGATCGTTCCGGGGACTGGCCGACGACGAGCAAGTGACTGCCACTCTGGCGTTGGAAAAGCGCTTCGGTGGGTCCTTTGATCGAGTTCGGAGCTCCGAGCCAGGCCCGGGCCGCCGCGGGACGAGCGGCGGGTGTTTGACGCAGCAGATCATGAAGTTCGCGGTTGTCGCGAATGTCTGCCGGAGCGTTGCCTTCAAAGACGATGGGAGCGGCCGGGACTTTGCCACCCGCGCTTGCAAGCTTGTGGACGTCATCGAGCAAGCGGTCGCGTTCGTCTTCAGGCAACCACACAATTTGAAAAGGGCTGTTCGCGGCCAGCGCACCGGCCTGGTCATTGTAAATCCCCTCGCCCGGTCGCGTCAGCAATCGCGGCGCAGGGTTGTCGTCATCCATGATCAGCGACGCGTCGGTCTCGTTGCACTGCAGCGCGATCCGGATGACCATCTGTCCGAGTGTCGCGCGCGCCAAGGTGTAAGCGCCGCCCAAGGTTTGCGAGCCGAGGATGACATGAATGCCAAAGGCGCGACCCTGCCTGACAATACGATCCAATAACAACGACGCTTCCTGCGCGACCGGATCGTCCTCCGTGAAAAATTCCTGGAATTCGTCGATGAGCAATAAGCAGCGAGGCATTGCTTCAGCACCACCACCGCGTTTGTAGCCGGCGACATCCTGTGAGCCTGCTTTCCGGAACAACTCACCGCGGCGTTTTAATTCGGAGTCGAGGCGCTGCAGCACGCTCAAGGCAAACTCACGGTCGCTCTCGATCGCGATCACACGCGCATGTGGCAGCTTCTTCTCCGCATAGCATTTGAACTCGACGCCTTTTTTGAAGTCCACAAGGTAAAACTCCACCTGCTCGGGACTGCTCCACAGCGCGAGGTTGGTGATGATCACGTGAAACAAAGTCGACTTGCCCGAACCGGTTTTGCCCGCCACCAGGACGTGCTGGCGGGTTCCTTTTCCAATCGCGAGCATCTGCAACTTCTTCGCACCGGTGCGGCCGATGGGCACCTGGAGCTCGTCCGACGTTTCCGATTTCCATAGCGCGCCGTTTGGTGGAGCGATTTGCGAAAACGGCACCTGCACCCTGTTAGAGTCGATGCTCGCCTTGCCAATCCGATGAACGAGAACCGTCGAATCCGCCGCTCCAGGCGGCGGATCGAACACCACCACGTCCGCACCGCGCGGCGCATCCGCGAGATGAAATTCTCCATTTCGATAAGTGACCCTCAGGCACGCGCGCTTGAGTTCATCTTCAAGCGCCGCATCCAACGGTGGCAAACGCAGATCGCGCTGGATGATCAAATTCACGCCGCAGCGCGCACCACTCGATGCGATCGACATCAGGCGCTTCGCCGCGGTGTCACTGAATGCCGCGGGGAATCCGGCGATCACCACAAACCGGTATTTTTCGGCGATCGTTCCCGCCTGCGCGTTGTATTCGGTGATGTTGGCAAACTCGTTGCGAAGGTACATCTGGATGACCTTCTCGATATGCTCGTTGATTTCAGAGAGACGTTCCTCGATTTGCGTCGTCTGAGTCCAGATGCGATGCGTGATCATCGTCTCCTCGTAGTCGGCGAGGTGCATCAGCCCCGCGAAATCCTTGCCCAAGCCCACGGGATCGATGAACACGAATGAAGCACGGCCCGGCGGATGCACGGCCAGCAAACGCAGGATGATCGAATTGATCGCATCGGCCGCAGCCGCGGAACCGGAACCGTCGGTCTCCAATATCAGGGATCCGCTGTTGGGAAATTCAAGCGCGAACGGAGCGGTGAAATTTTCCAAGGCAGGCAATGCAAAGCGCGGATCGTGCGGCAAACTGCCGGCCAGGGTCGCAGCCTCTACCTTAACAAGACCGATGGGTATCGCTACCGGCGCTTCTCCTGGCGGATCCCAGTTCGAAACATTCGCGGTGGCCCATGGGGGAAATTGAGCACGCACCCGCTCGCCCATTTCCATCAATCCAGCAACCACCGGCGCCACCTTGCCGTGCCACTCGCCTGCGACGGACTCCACCAAGGCATCGGTTTCGGAACTGATGCGGTCATTTTCCATGGCCCGCGCTTGTTCTGTTAGATTGCGGCGATCCTCGTCCTGGCGGCGCGCGCTTTCCAACTGTAGCTCGTGGGCCGCATCGATCTTTGCGATCCGGTGGAAGTGAAGTCTCTCTAAAGTTTGCGGCAGCCTTGCGAACTGCGCGTCCAATTCTTTCTGGCCCTCCGCGAGGAGCCGTTTCCACGCTTCATCGGATTCCCGGAAAGTTTCACCCAAGCTCTGGCCCTCATCCCGATGCTCTTTTTCCATCCCGCCAATGAGTTCGGTGAGCCGGTTGGACGATTGTTTTTCAGCGACCAGTTCCAGGGCTTTTACCGCCGCCAGCGATTTGCCGGCACGGTTCGCCACCGGCAATGCGAGCATCCATCCCAAAGCCCATAACATGAGGATTACAACAGCGCCGACAGCCCACGGCACGGCGGCAATGGGTCCACCACCACCTGTCCGAAATGCGAACCAAGCTCCCAGACCCGCTATCACGACCAGGAGACCCAGCAGCGGTACGAAGCGGAAAAATTTCGCGAGCGGCAAACGTGCGACCGCCTCGACATGTTGGCCCGCCTCCGCCAGACGATCTAACAGAAGTGTGCGCGTGGCCTCGGGCGTATCCCCTTGTTCATCCGCTACATCAACCCGCTTGCCGGCAAGCTTGCGCCGCAGCACCGGTAAATAAGACCGCAGCGCCGAAAGCGCGATCTTGCGCAATTTGTGGCGCTCCGACCGGCAGACCGACAAATCATGATGAAACGCGCCGTGCATCTCCTTGGCCTTCGCCTGTTCCTCCTGGCGCGACCGGCGCTTGCGCATGATCGATCCCTGCACCTGGCCGATCTGCCGGTCCTTCACGCCCTGCGCGCGCTGCATCAACGCGGACTTCGCGGCATGATAAGCGCTCTGGATCCATACCAACCGTTCGGCATGCCTTGCCTGGCGCTCATCGATTTCCCGCTGCCGCAACTCCCCCAGATGCAGCAATTGGCGGTTCAATGCATCGGCATCCTTTTCAACACGGGTCGCAAACTCGCGGCGGACCAGCGACTGTTGCTCGGCCTTGCGTTTGATCAGCTCCTGCTCGCGCGCGGCAAAGGCGGCGATTTCGGATCCCAGATCACCGAGCCGTTGTTGCATCAGGCGTGGGTCGATCGATTCAGTCGCAGTCTGCATGGATTTTATCTAACACAATGCTCAGTTCATCGATGACACGCAACGCGCTGTTCACGCTATTCATCAGCTCTGACAAATAATGGTCTTCGAACTCCTGGGCCTTCCTATCGCGCCATGAAAATTTCGTTTCGCCCCAACGCGCTTCAAGCTGCCGCGTGGCCAGGGTCAACAAACCTTTGCTGCCCGCCATGCTCATGACCCAGCTCCCGCGTCAGGGATGTCCACTGGGGCGGGCCCATTCATGGGCGCCGACTTCTCCGCGTATGCTTGCAAGGCCTTGATCGCTTCACCCAGCGAATGCACGCCTTTGGGCAATTGCTGGCCGACGAGAAAGAACATCGGATCAAGCTGCCGCAGCAATGGGGTCGTGCGATTTTCAAAGGCCTCGCGCCATTTCTTCACCACCACCAGTTTTTCCTCGGCTTCCACGAGGTCCCGCTTGGCCTTCAGAACGGCCATTTTATAAAATGCGTTGGACGCCTTCGGGTTCGTCAGGTTCGCGCTATAAAGTTCGGTTTCGGCCTGGTGGAGTTTTTTCGTCCGCAGTTTGATCTCACCCATCCACCGCCTGCTGCAGTCGTTGTCGAGCCAGGTGCGGGTCCGGCGGACGTCGCCCTCCATGTCCTCAAGCGCGACGCGGGCTTTGGAAATGTATTGGATCAAATCCGCGCGAAACGCCTCGATGGCATCGATTGAAGAGATTCGGACTTGGTCGGACATCGGCTTTTCCGGGTTGCCTTAACGCTGGTCCAGGTACTGCTGAATCCGCTCGGCCTTCCGCAACAAATAGGGCGTGTGGCGGTCGGAAAGTTCCAGAAACGACTTCAGCGTCTTCATCAACTGGATGAATTCAGCCGAGAATTTTTCCTGTTCCTGGTCCTGCCAGGTGTCGCCCAGCGCCGTGAACCGCGCCATCAAGGAGGCGGTCCGCTCGCGCAAATCGCCATTGAAACGCTTCAGCTCCGCGGCAAAGCGGCGGACTTCTTCGGGGTCGATGATGGCTTGGGACATGGCAAATCTGGGTTTTCGCACCGCTGCGGGGCCGGATTCAATTCCACGCGTTTTTGCCGGTGCTGCCAATTTCAAAAACTATATCTATTCGACTAGTATGCTCACGCCGCCGGTTTTACCTCGGCATCGATCCGTGCTCCCAGTTCAAGGCGGGTGCGCTGCATTTCATAGTGGAGTTGGAGCCGCATCCAGAAACCCTCTTCCATGGCGAAGAAGCGGGACAAGCGGAGATCATATTCCGGCGTACAACGTCGCCGGCCGGATTTCATTTCCGACAGGTGGGAGGCAAGGATGCCGGTAGCGGCCGCAATGTCCTTCTGGGTGGCGGGCCATTCATCCAAGGTCTCGCGAAGCGTTTCCGCAAATGCGTTGGGAAGGGGCATGGTTTTCATAGCAATTCAGTGATAATCGATAATTTGAGCTTGGTGAGCGTGATTGTCTTTCCAAACGAAAATGATCCTCCATTGCTGGTTGATTCGGATGCTGTGAAAATTCCGTAGATTCCCGGACAACTTCTCCAATCGATTGCTGGGCGGGATCCGAAGGTGATTTAATTCTGAAGCCGCATGGAATTGATCAAGTTTGATCTTGGCGCGGGTCTGGATTTCTCCGGGAAGTTTGCGGGAGGGTTCGAGGTTGAAAATCTTCGCCGTTTCGGGATCAGCGAAGCTTTTGATCACTCCTGCAAATTACCAAAACTGAGAATTTCCGCAACTGCAAATAGTCGACCGAGGCGTTTTCAGAAAAATGGGAAGGTTCTGCATGCCGCTACCTGCGAGAATCGCCCCTTGACCGGACAGCCCCGTGCCTCTACCTAGGCCGCCGTATGGGATTTGACACACTCGGGCTCTCCGCAGCCGTTCTGGAAGCCATCGGGGAATCCGGGTACACGACGCCAACGCCGATTCAAGCGCAGGCGATTCCAATGATTTTGGAAGGCCACGACCTGATCGGGGCGTCGCAAACGGGCACCGGCAAGACCGCGGCCTTCGCGTTGCCGACGCTTTCGAAGATCGAAAAAATGGGCAAGCCCCAGATCCTCGTCCTCGAACCAACCCGGGAACTCGCGCATCAGGTCGCCGAACAGTTCGAAAAATACGGCAAGCATACCGGTCTCAAAGTCGCCCTCCTCTACGGTGGCGTCGGCCTCGGCAAACAATCCGAAGACCTCGAAGCAGGCGCCGATATCGTGGTCGCAACTCCTGGCCGCCTGGTCGATCATTTCTACCGGACGACGATGCGCTTCGGCGAAATCAAGGTGCTGATCCTCGACGAAGTGGACCGCATGCTCGACATGGGTTTCCTCCCCCAAGTCCGGAAAATCGTCAACCTCTGTCCCTGGGAAGGACGCCAGACGCTGTTCTTCTCGGCCACCATGCCACCGGCGATTCAAACCTTCGCGCAGTGGTGCCTCACCAATCCTCATAGCATCGAAATCGCCCGCACGTCGATCCCGACAACCGTCACCCACGCCTTCTATCCGGTGGCGATGGA
>JANMJQ010000007.1:0-3746 GCA_031371445.1 Akkermansiaceae bacterium | reverse complement strand
TGTTCCGGCTTGGTTTGTTGAAGGGCTCGAAGCCCGGCGCGCGGGTGAAACGCAAGGACGGACGCGGGAGCAACGCGGCGCTGCGGCTCGACAGCGAAAGCGTTTTGACATACAAGCAGGATCAGGAGCGCGCGGCCCGTGAATGGGTCGCTGCGCGGGATTGATCGATTGATGATTTCCGATTGATGATTGTGGATTTTTGATCGGGAGACGCGGGAAAGTGCTGGATGTGCTGGAGGTGCGGAGGGGTTTGGAAAAGGCGTGGCAGTGTCGTTGCAACTCGATTGCAACACACCATGGACATCGCCTCCCACCTCCGCCATCAGCTATCGTTCCTCGCCGCCATCGGTGTTATGCTCGCCGGTTGGCATTTGATCGCACCGGAACAGGTTGAAGCCGTCAACAAGGCCGGCTCGCAGTTGATCGAGCCATTGCTCGTGATCCTCGGTGCGATCGGCGTGTTTCTCGCCCGCCAGACGATGGCATGGCTGAGTGGCTTTCTCGTCCGCAAGGACAGATCCGGCAAAGGGCCGTCCGGGACGGCGGCCCTATTGATGCTGTTAGGCACGGCGGCAGTGTTTTCCATGGCTGGTTCGCTGTCGTCGTGCTCGGCAGATCAAATGGCGGCCGCGAAGGCGATACCGATCAAGGCGTGTGCGTCAGGCAAGAACGGGTCCGTCTGTTACAGCAGCAAGAGCGGTCTCGAAGTGGATGTCCACAGTTCCAAATGACTTCAACGGGGCGGTGAGCCGGTGCGGGCAACCGCGGGCCATCGAGCAAAGGCAGAAGCCGCCCCGCCTTTTCCACAATCTCCCATGAGGCCCAGCCGCCACTGCAACAACCGTGAAGGAACCATGACCAACCCACAGTGTCACCAAAGCGGCCCTCGGAGAGGGGAACGTATGCCGCTTGCCGCCGGACGAGTGAGATAACTGAGGATCCGGCTCCCACTCCGCTAAAGCTACGAAGGATTAACAAATTTCGACTTCTAACAAATACACCACACCGAACGACATGCCAGCACTTGTGCCGATGATCCAACTTGCAGCCATGGAGGCCGCTGGCGCTTCCGCTGCGGTTGGGTCATCGGCGACCGGGAGTGCGTGGCACGTGGTGGGAATCATCGCCCTGGTGGCTGCGGCGGGCATCGTGACCGCGCTGGCAATCACCTGGAACGAGAAGCTCGAAGCCGAAGCGGACCAGATCGATGACGCGGATGCGGAGGAAACCATGAAGGCGCAGCGCATCGCCGAGGAGGCGTTCCGAGATCTTTAAGTTATGAGCGATTCATCTGATATGATCATTCTTCGAGGCGACGGCACCTGGCCGTGGCACGCATTCATTGCCGGCGATGACATCGTGGTCCTGGGCGCGCGGGCGACATGCTTCGGCGGGGGCAATGATCCGCAGGATTCCGGTGAAACCGCGAGTGGCATCAACACGAAGCGCAACCCGAAAATCGAAGGCTGCGCGCTGCCGATGGTTTATCACGGGCAACAAGTGAGGCTGTTGAAAGCCCTGGGCGGCTCGCCGATTCCGCGTCTGCCCTGGAAGACGCTGGTGGAGATCACCGCGAATGGAAAGACGGTCCGCGTGCCGGTGATTGACCTCGGGCCGGCGAAGAAGACGGGCAATGCGATCGATCTAACAATAGCGGCGGCGCGGCAGTTCAAGAAGAACGCGAGCGCGACGAACTTCGCGATCCAGTGTGATTACCGCATCATCGGCGGGGCGAAGTACGCGGGAGGGTCGGTGCTATGAGCCGTGGGAAAAAAATATTCCACGAGCTGTGCGATGCGCCGGATCTGGTCGCGGCGGTGGCCGCGCTGCCGCTCGCGGAATGGCAGGAACTCTATGGCTTCCTGCTGCGGAACTACGACGAAAACGGCGTGACGGGCGAAGTGTTCGGCGTGGCGTTGGTGATTTCCGGGGAGCGGCTTGCAAAAATGAAACCATGATAACTCAATTTCTATCAGATGCCGGGGCGGGCTTTCCGTTGAAGGAATTGCTATCTGGCATCACGGGCCTGGTGGTGGCGGTGATCGGCGCGATCCTCGGTGCGCCGGTGTTGAAGAAGCGCTGGAAAGACGAGGCACTGAAGGACGCGCATGTCACAGTGAAGTCGCCGGTGCCGACGATCCACACGAAGGAGGAGGTGGAGCTGGTGACGAAGAACGAGCTGCAGTCCCACCTCGAGCGCATCGACCAGACCTTTGAAGAGATCAAGGAGATGATCAATGGGGAGAGGTCCATCGCCCGGCAGGCGAACGGGAAGCTGCACCAACGGATCGACAACCTCGGCGAACGCCTCGGCGAACGCCTGTCCTCGGTCGAGGGCACGATGCGCGGAATGAATGAGACTCTCAGCAAGTTGCTCGACCTGGCACTCAACAAACCACGGCCACGATGAACCTCCAACTGACGATCCTTTCGAGCCTGCGGCTGGTGCATCCGCTGATGATGCCGCTGGGCACCTTGTGGGAGGATGTGCGGCGGGCGTTGGTGCCTGAGCCGTCGCGGTCCGACTTTAGCCATGCGCTGCGGGTGCTGGAAGATGAGAAGCGTCAAATTCTGGTGCTGCGGGATGACGACCGCGTGCGCGTGAAAATCACCGCCGAGGGCATCGCCCGGCATGAGGAGTCCCACAGCTAACAAATCCCCGTGAATGTCACGCAAACCAAATTCCAACGCGAAGCTGCACAATCTGCCGCTCGACCAACAGCAGGAACTCTGCGACTGGCTGCTGGGGGGCACGGGCTACGTGGCGGCGCGCGGGCTGGTGGCGAAAAAGTTCAACGTCAAAACGTCGCTGCCTGCGCTGCACGATTTCTATCACTCGTTCTGTGTGCCGGAACTTGCACGGCAGCGGATGACCTCGCGCGAGACGGCCGCGGAGATCGCGCAGGAGGCGAAGGAATCCCCTGGGCAATGGAACGAGGCCGCGCTGGAGAAGCTCGAGCAGTATGCCTTCGAGCTGATGCTGATGCCAGGCGCGGATCCGAAGCATGTGAAGTCCATTTTCTCGATGGTCTTCAAACGCTCGGACAACGCGATGGATCGCGAGAAGCTGGAGCTGGAGAAACGGAAGATCGCCCTGGCAGAGAAGAAGGCCGAGGAGCGCGACCAGGCGAAAGAGGTGACGGGCAACGACGCGCTGACGGCGGACGAGAAGCAGGCGCGGTTGAAACAAATTTTCGGAATGGGCTGATGGCAGACGTCAAAAAAGATGCGATGGAGCAGCTTCGCTGCCAGGTGGCCGAGGCCAACCAGGCGGCGAAGGCGAATCCGCTGTGGGCGATGGAGCTCGACGAGCTTGCCCCGCTTGTGGAGGAGCACACGCTCGGCACGAACTACAACGGATGGACAAATCCATATCCTGAAGGGGATCCGCGTTCGCTGTTGTTGGAATATCAGTTCGTGCCTTTCCACGACCGCAGCCGGTTCAAGTTCCAGCTGCAAGGCCGGCAGACGGGCAAGGATTTCACGATGCAGGGAGAGGCCGTCGAGGACTGCCTTTCGAATCCCGGATCGCAATGGATGATCGCGGCGCCGACGGAACGGCAGGCACTCGATTCGCTCGAGCAGGGCAAGATGTGGGCCGAGGCGTTCGGATTGCATGTCGAGGATGTCCTCAACGAATATGAAGGCAGCAGCTCGCAACACTTGCTGAAGAGCAGTGAAATCATTTTCAGCAATGGCAGCCGCGAGCGCGCGGTGCCAGGAAAGCCCGACAATGTCCGTGGCCG
>JANMJQ010000330.1:0-7258 GCA_031371445.1 Akkermansiaceae bacterium | reverse complement strand
TCAAGTCCGACCCGCAACCATGCGAGATCGCGTTCATCACGCCGTTTCAATTCCCAAGCCTGCTCCAGCGTCACTTCGCGGAACCTGACTTTGGTTCCCGGCCACGCGCGCGCCAACAGGGGCAAGTCCACGGAAATCACGTGCCCGATCTGCGGATAGCCGCCGATCGTCTGGCGGCCCGCGAGCAGCACAATCGGCTGGCCGTCCGGCGGCACTTGCACGGAACCGTTGGCCACGGGTTGCGAAACCATTTCGCGCCGTTGTTCAAATTCGAGCGGCTCACCGATGAGGCGCGCACCCATGCGATCCGAATCAGGCGCGACCTGATAGATCGATTCACCGAACAACTGCCGCGCCGCTGCCGAGAACCAATCGCCTTGCACGCCGCGCACAAAGCGCGGTTCGATGTTGTCCACGCGTCTCTCCCTCCATCCAACATGCCAATCTCCGGGCTGCGGAATTCTGTTAGATTTTCGGGTCGCAAGCAAATCGCCGGCTTTCAACACGCGTCCTTCAAAGCCACCGAAGCCCGCCCGCAAATCGGTCGCCGCGCTATCTAACAGATTCTCACAACGGATCCCGCCAGCGATGCCAATGCAAGCACGCACGCCACCGCTCAATTTGGAAAAATCCATGACTTCACCCGCGGCCACGTTCCATGATTTTCCACCTTCAGCGGCCAGCGACACGGTGCTTGGCGAGAGAAATTCAAGGATCGGGCCAAGCATGCAGATTTCCAATGCGGCCGCATCCGTGGGATTGCCAACGAGCAGGTTCGCAAGGCGCAGCCCATCTGAATCGACTGCTCCGTTCGGTGACACGCCCGCGATGCCGTGGCCGAATCGACCAGCATCCTGGACCGTGGTCTGCGCTCCGGGGGCGATCACCTTCACCACCGGGTTTTCAATCGCCGCAACCACCCGTTGATTCACTGCGCGCGCTTCGGGTGAATCAACCCGCTTGAAACGCAGTCGATCCCCGGGCCGCAGCAATGCGCCGGCATACGGATCGAACAAGCTTGCGCTGGTCGTTCCCAGGAGATGCCAACCGCCCGGCGATTCGAATGGATAAATCCCGGCTTGTGCTCCACCTATCGCCACGGATCCGGCGGGCACATTGAGCCGGGGTGTCCGCCGGCGGGGAAGATGCAAGCGCTGGGGCAGGCCTAACAGATAGGGAAACCCCGGTGAAAAACCCAGCGCCGCGACCGTATAAGCGGGATAGGCATGCAACGCTGCGACATCGTTTTCGGAAAGCCCGGCCAAGTGCGCGACTTCGGCAAGATCCGCGCCATCGTAGCAAACGGGAATTTCAACGACGCGTCCGTTCGGTCCATGATGGGGCGAAATTCCGTTCAGACGCGCTTCGATCCATCGGCGGACATCGATGCCATCCGTGCCATCGTAATAAACCGCGAGCGAGGCGAACGAAGGCACGACGTCGGTCACAGTTGCGGGCCGATCGATTTCCAAAGCCGCAGTCCATGCCATCACCGTCGCCAGCGCGCGCTCGTTGGCGGGACCCTCCCATTCAACCAGCCATGCGGAATCGCCGAGCGGGTTGAGGATCATGCCAGCACCCTTGCCAATCCCTTCCAGCACGGCAAGATTGAACCTGCGAGATGAAATACCTTCCTGTCATCTGCATCATGGGCTTGGTGTCGCTTGCCGCTTGCGAGGAAAAGGAAAAACCTGTTGCTGTTGCCATGGTCGGAAACGAGGAATCACCGTCGGAAAATGGGGCTGGCAAAGGCCCGTCACCCCCGATGATCGACTACTCCATTTCACCCGGCCCGCCCCGCGCTGAAGCCGCGAAAGAAAATACGCGTCCCGCGCTGGAACACGATCTTGCCGCTGCAGGCTTGCGTTATGGCGATCCGGTTTTCATCCGTGCCTTCAAAGATGAACGTGTCCTGGAGCTGTTTGTCAAAAATCGCAAAACCGGGAAATTTGATTTATTCCGCAACTATCCCATCGCCGCCGCATCAGGTATCCTCGGACCCAAGCAGGCGGAAGGCGACCTCCAGGTTCCGGAGGGCTTTTACTTTGTTCCGCCGGAAGCGATGAAACCCGACAGCCAGTTTCATCTCGCATTCAACATCGGTTTTCCCAACGAATACGATCTCGCGCACAATCGCACGGGAACGTTAATCATGATTCACGGCAACCGCGTTTCGATCGGCTGCCTCGCGATGACCGATGAAAAGATCGAGGAAATCTACACCCTGTGCGATGCCGCGCATCATAACGGCCAAGACTTCTTCCGCGTCCACATCTTCCCCTTCCGCATGACGGGCGAGCGCATGGCCAAAGCCGCGGGCGATCCGAATGAAGTGTTTTGGAAAAATTTGAAGGAGGGGTATGATGCCTTCGAAACAAACAAAGTTCCCCCGAATGCCGGCACCAAGGATGGGAGGTATGTGTTTAGTGCCGAGTGAGCGGAAGATAGTTTGCTAGTGTTCAGTTTTCAGCAAGTCGCTTCTTGAGACATTCGCATTTTTCTTCCTCTTCGCTATCAACAATCAACAATCAACTATCAACCTCTTCTCATGCCCGATCCCCTCCCCGCTCCTCATCCTGAATGGGAAATGCTGCTCCGGCAGCGGGATGCGCTGCATTCCCAGATCGCGGGGATTCTAACGGATCTGCATGATATTGACGATTCCCGCCCGGTCGTTCTCGGGCGCTATTCGGCGGCTTTCGGGGATCGTCTGGCCAAGCTGCATGCGCTTGAAATCGAGGCAGCCCGGTTGAAGCGCGAGATCGAGTTGGTGCAGGCTTCGCTCAATCACGGAGGCGAAATCGATTATGGCACGATCCAAGCCGCCCTCGACGCGGAGTTCGCGGAATGGCAGGCGAAGCTGGAAGTCGAAGCTCAAAAGCTCGCGGCGCAGCGCGACATTCTCAATCACATCCTCGATCCCGTGAGCCACAAGGCGATGCGTGATCTGTTCCGCAAACTCGCCCGCCGCCTTCATCCTGATCTTCATCCGGAACAATCTCCCTCCCAGGCTGAACTATGGCATCGTGTCGCGGCGGCTTACGAGAGCCAGGATCTCGGCGATCTCGAAGCTCTCGAAATCCTTACCCGCGACAACGCTGAAGTTCTCACGCCCGATTCTCTCACCGCTCTTCGTGAATCCATTGAGCCGCTCCGCGCCAAGCTCGACCAACTCCTGCACAAGGCAGCGGAAATCCGCAAGCAATGGCCCTTCGATCAATTGGTCATACTCGATGATGCTATTGCGATCATTGCCAAGCAGAAGGAACTCGACGAACGCATCGCCACTGCCGAAGCACTGCGGGATGAAAGGAAGCATTGGCTGAATCTTCTCCTCGATCACTGACTGCCCCATGAGCGAATTCGGCCTCACTCCCATCGAGCAGCATCAACTTGCCCTGCTCCACGCCCACCTTCAGGGCGGTGGCGCTTTGTCCGCGCCCTTCGCGAAGGAGATTTTCCTCATCGAGACCCACGTCGCCGGCACCTCCCACGTTCCCATCCGCGAGATCGAACCAACGTTGGCAAGTGGAGCCACTCTCATCCTGCGCCGCGAAACGGACAACAAGCACGACCCGCTCGCCATCCTCATCTTCACCGAAAGCGGCCGCAAGCTTGGCTATGTCCCACGCGACCGTAACGAAATCCTCGCCCGCCTGATGGATGCCGGGAAGTTCCTCTTCGCCCGTCTTGAAGCCAAAGAATGGCACGGCGACTGGCTCTGTATCTCAGCGCGGGTGTTCTTGCGGGAGGTGTGAAGAGGCCACCCTTCTCGTGGTCGTCCAGAAATACTCCGCTGAAAAATAGAAGGGCAACCGCTTTCCGGTTTGAAGCGTGGCGGCCGAGCGATCGACAATTTGGAAACTCATGGCACGGTCGGCGAGGGCGAGTTGACGCTTGGCGTCACTGCGCGTGGGCGCGATACCAACCCACTCGCTTGCGAGCGCGATGGCCCACGGCTGATGGAGAAAACCAACCGTGCGTGCGGCCTGAGCCCGTTGGCCCTGCGAAGTGACAAAGCTCTGGGTAAAGTCGTCCTTATCCTCGATCTCCGAGGCCGTGACAGCAAATTCCACCCAATCACCAGCCGAACTGAGAATCCCGTTCGGGAGTTGGACGCCCACGAGGCGGTGAGCCCGGAGCAACTCGGCCAAAACCTGCATGGTAAGTCCGGGGCTCGCATTCCAACCCGAGTCGATCACCAATGTCCAACCCGGAGGTTTCTTCGTCGCCCCGAAGTGGGCGCAGAGAAATTGCGCGCTTGTCCGGATTTTCTCATCCAGGCGCTCCCCGCTGCCCTGCCAAGGAATCCCATGCTCCTTGCAGTCCAGCATAGTGCCAAGCGCCAGGGCGGTCGAGTAAGCGCTGCCTGCGAAGTCCGGTGGGGGATCAAAGAAAGATGAATAGCAGCCGGGCCTGAATTCATAGCGATCCATTGCTTGTTGGGCGACACCGAGCCAACTCTCAAACGATTTTCGGCGTGCTCCCGTTACGGCATCCGGCCGGCCCAGGGCGGCAATGAGCGCCGCGCATGTCCACGCCGTCGGTTCGAAACTGGGCTGGCTTTCATTCTTGGACGCAAGCCAGCCCAACAGGCCCCGTTCATCTCTTACAGATAGAGACGGATGGACGGCGGCTTCGATCGCGAGAAGCGCTCTCTCCACCTGCGCGGCTGATGCTTCCGGACAATGCAAGACGCCACAGGCCAATTGTGAGGAGGCCCAAACCCCGGATTGGCGATCCCGATCATCAGATCCGGCGGGAAACCCCGCTTCGGTTCGCCAGTGTTGTTCGTCCGCCGCCAGCAGTTCTTTGCGAACGAAAGTGGCCGCGGCGTTGATGCGGCCGGCGTCGTAAGTGGGCCGAAAAACCGACCAGCGTTGAAGGTCGATTTTGGCCCGCAACCTCGTTGCCCCCGGCAAACCGAGGCCGGCGTCAACGGCTCCCAAATAAGCGCTCCCGAGCCCGAAGAGAACAACCACGGCGAGGGCGCAGCGAAGGGTCATCATTCGTCGCTCGCGTTCGCGGGTGCGCTGACGCAACTGGTCGAAGTCGACATCGAGGATCCCGGCGATGGTTTTCAACAAGCCAAGACGGAAGCCGTCCTTCCCTGGTCGGATATCCGCGGCGAGCGGCTCGGAGCTGTTCCCGGCTGTGTGGGATTTGCGCAATGGGGCGGGAAATCGAACACCCGAAGCATTCGATGGTGATTCAGGTGCGGCGCGTTGCCTGGCGTCTGCAATCACGCAGAAAATGCGGTCCTCCCGGCCGAGTTGCTGGAAATATTCCACCTCCTTTGCCACCCACCCCGAGACGGCGCTGTGCTCGGTGCAAATCACCACGAGATTCAGCGATTGCCGCAGCGCTGCCTTGATCGTCGCCGTCAAATTGCTCGCCGCGGCCAGTTCGTCGCGGTCGCGAAAGACGGGCCGCGCGAAGGAAGGGATTTTTTCACCGCGCCGGTTAAGGGTTCCCACAAGCGCTCGCGGGACCGCATATTGCTCGATCCCCTTGTGCAAGCGCGTGGCAACTTCCTCGTCCAAATGGCTGTAGCTGACAAAGGCCCAGTATTTGAATTCGTCCGGCATCGAAGTCTGGTCTGCGTAGTCCGAAATCCAGCCTCAATCGCGTCGCGGTTTTTCTTGCAGCATCGCGGCGGCGCGACGCCCCGACATGGCGCCCCCCCAAGAATCACTCCGCGGCACTCAGACTCGTCGTCACGATGATGCGCCGCTCCTTCTTTTCCACGCCCGGCCGCGGCTTGTAATCGCCGACGACCTTGACCTTCTTGCCGTTCAGGTCCTCGGCCTTTTTCTTGAGTTCCTTGTCCGCGCCCAGGTCCAGTTCGTAGACACCGCTGTCGGCGGTGGTCAGCGTGATCCCAGTCGTCTCGCCACCGATCGCCACGATGCCGGTCTTCAGCGTGCCGGTGTAGGATTTTGCCGGGGCGGGTTTTTCCTTGGGTTTTTCCTCGGCTTTTTCCTTGGCTTTTTCGGCTGCCGCAACCGTGCTCAATCCCGGACCAGTCACGAACACGACCGACAGGAGACCGAGCAAAGCTGTAATACTGAAATGCTGAAAACTGAAACGCTGAAAGGAAGAAGGGCCGGAGAATCGCCGGGACCTGGTTGAATTGGGAGATTTTGGTGGGGAAATCATTTGTCGTCAGCCTAGCATTTCGGCCCGCCGTGCCAAGGTTTCTTTGGGGTAAAGTTGAAACGCTGAAAACTGAGACGCTGAAAGGAAAATGGGCCTGAAAAATCGCCGGGACTGGGTTTGATCAATCAGCAGTGATTAATGGAAGAGTTTATAGCATCTCTCCATCTGGATTTCTTACTCTCAACACTCAACCATCAACTCTCAACTTCTTTTCATCAGCTCCCCCAGCTCCATCTTTCCGGATGCCATAGATAACCTTCGCCGTCGGGAAGGATGTGGCCGAGGCCGGGGAATGGGACGTGGAATCCATAACAACGCGTGCGCTCCGACGCGGCTTGGGCGAAGACGCGCTTGCGGGTTTCGATGCCGAGCATCGGGTCGTGATCGAAGGCGATGAACCAATTCGGATTGTGGAACATGAAGCCGTGGTGATGCGCGAGGTCGACGATGTGCAGCAATGATTCGTTGCCCGACTTGATCCGGAAAATCGCATGCCCCGAGGTGTGTCCGGGAGCTGCTTCGATGGTCACCGCACCGCCGAAAAATTCGCTGCCTGCCTTGACCGGTTGGGCGAGTGATTTGAGGATTTCGAACTGCGCGCGGACATCGCGGATCATGCCGGGCAGTTCGGCCTGGTTGCGTTTGGTTTTGGAAAAATCCGGAACCGCCGCATGCCAGAAATCGTATTCTTCGGGCAGGTAATGAAATGCCGCGTTTGGAAACGCGGGTTTGCCATTGCTGACAAAGCCCGCGAGGTGGTCGGCATGCGAGTGGCTCAGGAAGCCGGCCGTGACTTGTTCGGGCATGATGCCGGCCTGCCGCAAGCCGTCTTGAAGCCAGCCTATGTTGGGGTTGTTGCGGTCGCCGAAGCCCGCATCAAAGATCGCGACTTCATTGCCGATTTTCACAACGAGGATGTTGATATAAAGCGGGATGCCATCCATGCGCTCGCCATGGTTCACAAGCCAATCCTTCATCTGCGGACGATCCTCCGGTGGCCACATCAAATCGAGCGGGCCGCGGAACAACATGTGGCCATCGCTGATCGACCAAGCATCGAGCTCGCCGATCTTGAACTGATAGACGATCGCATTGCGTG
>JANMJQ010000327.1:0-3980 GCA_031371445.1 Akkermansiaceae bacterium | reverse complement strand
AGGATGGGCCTATCCTTCGGCGCGAGGTTCACGATCTTCACCGCGTTGCCCGAGGTGCAGATCACGTCGCACAGGGCCTTTACACCACCCGAACAATTGATGTAAGCGATGACATAGTAGTTCTTAGCGGCGTTCTCCTTGAGAAAGGCCTCCAGCATCGGCGCGGGGCAGGATTGTTCGAGCGAGCATCCGGCATCGGCGTCGGGCAGCACCACGATTTTCCCGGGGTTCACGATCTTCGCCGTTTCCGCCATGAAGTGCACGCCGCAAAAGGCGATGACATCCGCGTCGGTGGCTTTGGCATGATAGGCCAGGCCCAGTGAATCACCCACATAGTCGGCGACATCCTGGATATCGCCGGTCTGATAGTTATGGGCGAGGATGACGGCGTTGCGTTCCTTTTTCAGGGCAAGGATTTCGGAACGAAGGTCGAGCATTGGGGGAAGTTATTGGTTATTGGTTATTTGTTATTAGTGAAGAGTTCGAAGTACAAACGCCCTTTGCTATTTTCCGAATAACGAATAACAAATAACCATTAACTTTCTTTCCCCGCCTCCACCGTCACCATCTCGATGGTTCCGGAATGTTTGGCGCCGGGTTTGACGATGAAGGAGCTGGTTCTAACAAGACCTTGGAACTGCGCGCGTTTTTCAAGGGTCACTTCGCCACTGCAGGAAATCTGGCCGCGGACGTTGCCATCGATGAAGGCGGTGCTGGCGGTCACGGGATGAAGGAACTCCACGCGCGCGCCTTTTTCGACACGCAGGTGGCGGCAGCGGACTTTGCCGATGATTTTGCCATGGCTGCGGATGATCAGATTGCCGGAACACTCCACGGAGCCTGCGAGTTCACCGAGCACCAGCAGGTTGTTGCATTGGATGGTGACACCGGTGACAACACCGGATTTCTGGATCGTGACATCGCCGCAGGTCTGGATGTTCTTGTTCCAACGGTCGGTGATGTCGTAATCTAACAAGCTCACATAGCCACTGCATTTCGGGCATTGGCTTGATTGTGCATCGGCGACGGTGCTATAGGCATAGCCGCAGCGGAAGCAGGTGATATCGCGCGGTGGCTTGGGAGGATTCAGGAAGCGGGAAAGAAAAGACCGCTCCGTCGGCTTCGATGGTCCGTAGCGGAGGACCGTCTTGACCACGGGCTTTTCGTCGGGCTGGGGATCGCTATCCTTGCGGGGTGGTGCAAGACGCGTGACAGGGCGGGTGCGGACGAGGCCTTTGCCATCGCGCACCTGGAAATTCGCACGGCAACCGCGGCATTGGGTGGAAACCACCATTGCCGGTTCGGATTGGACGTGCCCGCATTCGGGGCAAGATACCTCGATGCGATGGCTCTTAGGCTCATCGGACATGATGGGCAAAATAATTTGCTGCTATCCGCGACCTGTTAGGAAGCGGTGCCGGCGAGGTCGGCTTGCTTGAGAGGTTCGGCCGGAGTGACGGGCTTGGCACCGGGCTGGTTGTTGCCGGGAACCTGCGCCGGCGTGCCGACGGTCGATTTGCCCACGAAGATGGCGCCCGCTTCGATGGAAAGCGTCTTGGCCTTGATGTCGCCGACGACTTCGGCGCTCGACTTCAGTTCGACGCGCTCGGTGGCTGTTAGATTGCCGTGCACCTTGCCATAGACGACGATCGTGCCAGTGCGGATCTCCGCCTTGATGCGTGCGTTTTCGCCAACGGTTAGATTTCCGGCGGAAGTGATTTCACCTTCGATCTTGCCATCCACCACGAGGTCATTGGTGAACTTGACGGTGCCTTTGATTTCCACATCGGCGGAAAGCACGTTGCGGGTGGCCGTAGCAGGACGAGGCGTCGATTGGCCGGCCGGTTGGCTCGAAGAGCCGTACGAAGGCGACGAAACCGGAGCCGCGACGGGGTCGGGATGGCGGCTTTCCGGATGGAGAGGTGCGGACCGCAAGGGTTCGCTGTTGTCTTGACCAATTACTTTCTTAAACACGGGTGAAGGATGGTTGAGGTTGATGAAAAGTCAAATGGATAGGCGCATTCAGTGCGGTGCTGGTGACGGCGGAGTGGGAGGAGCCGACGGCGGAATAATCGGCTGGGTATCGAACTCGGAGGACGGCGGCGTGTCTTCGACCGGCGCCAAATCCAAGCCCCCCGGCAGGGTTTGCGCGCCGTTCGCCGGAGCGGAGGGGGCAGGTGGTGGTGTAGGCGGCGCGTCGATTTCCACCGGTGCCTTCGATTTCAAAATCGCCAGCCGCTTGGTCGCGGTCTCGGCGAAATTGCTTTCCGGATAATTGCTGACTTTTTCGTACGATTCACGGGCTTTGTCCAAATCGCCGGCCGCGCGCGCCATGTCGCCAAGCGCAATCAAGGCATAAGGGGCGAGGAACTTGGCATCCGGATCCGACGTGAGGTCTTCGAAAATCTTCGCTGCGTCGCCCGATTTGCCCTGCGACATCAACTTCGAGCCCATGCTGGCCTTGGCGGTCGGCACGGCGGGATGCCCGGGATACGATTCAAGGAATTTCCGCAATGTGCCGATCGCGTCATCCTGCTGGCCGGCGGTCCACTGGCTGTCGGCGAGGAGCACCATGGCACTGCCCGCGCCTTTGGTGTCCGCGTTGCCATCGACCACCGCTTTATAAGCCGCCAAGTCGCTGGCCTTGGTCAGCGCGGCACCTGCGGTTTCCTGGCGGCTGGTTTCGATGCCGCGGTAAACGACGATACCGACGGCGGCCAGGGCAAGGACGATTGCGAAGACGACAATCCCTTTCTGGTTCTTGTCGAGAAAGAGTTCGAACGCGCCCGGGCCTTGTGAAATTTCGGCGAGCGGAGTGGAGGTTTCGATGGGATCGGCAGGCATTGAAAGGTGTGGTAGGCGGCGGCGAGGGCCGATCAAAGCCGCCGCCGCGTCGAAATCAATGCGGAACTCGGGAACTTTTCCGATTTTCAAGCGGCGGCGGATCGCTGACCGGGGGCGGAATTTTTGCTGACCGGAGCGATGCGGCGTGCCTAGCGTGCGCGCGCATGTCGAAACGCCTTTACGTGGTCGCGGGCGAACTCAGCGGGGATGCCCACGGAGCCGGCTTGCTGCGGGCGCTCCGCACGATGGAGCCCGGCCTGGAAATCGCCGGCGCGGGCGGCCCGGAGATGGCGGAAATCGCCGGGCCGAGCCTCAACGATTGGGTGGAAGACGCCGCCGTCATGGGGGTCTGGGAGGTTTTGAAACGCTATGGATGGTTCAAGCAGCGCTTCGGCGAAATGTTGGAGGCCTTGGAGAAATTCCAACCCGACGTGCTGTTGCTGATCGACTATCCCGGCTTCAACCTCCGCTTCGCGGATGCGGTGCGGCGGAAATTTCCGGTCATCAAGATCGTCTATTACATCAGTCCGCAGGTGTGGGCCTGGCATAAGGGAAGGGTGCCGAAGATGGTCAGGCTGCTGGATGAAATGCTGTGCTTGTTTCCCTTCGAACAACCGATTTTCCAAAACGCCGGTTTGAAGACGACCTTCGTGGGTCATCCCTTGGTCGACGAACTCGAGCATGAGCGCGACTCCAACGCCAAGCGCGACGATCGGCTTGTCGGACTGTTTCCCGGCAGCCGCGAGCGCGAAATCGCCAGCTTGTTCCCGCTGATGATCGAGACCGCGAAACGACTGCGCGCGTGGCAGAGTGAAATCATTTTTGAAGTCCCCGCGGCGTCTCCCAAACTAGCGGTGCAAATCCGCGGACTGCTCGCGGCGGCGGGAGCGGAGTCGCTGGTCAACGTCACTATCGGTGGCAGCCACCTGCTGATGCAGCGCGCTTGCTGTGCGGTGATCGCCAGCGGGACGGCGACCCTGGAGGCGGCTTACTATGGATTGCCCTATTGCCTCGTCTATCGGGTCGCGCCGCTGACCTACATGATGGCCAAGCTGCTGGTGAAAATCGACCTCATCGGCTTGGTCAACATCCTCGCCGGCGAAGAGGTGATCGAAGAATTTGTCCAAGACCGCGCC
>JANMJQ010000316.1:0-2098 GCA_031371445.1 Akkermansiaceae bacterium | reverse complement strand
AAGATGATGGAGGTCTATAACCGCGAGGCGAAGAAAGCCGGCGCGCGGCAAGCTAAACCCGGTGATTACTATTTTGAATTCAATCCGGACATCATGCGTGAGGCACGCTGCCGCGCCGGGGCTTTCGAAAAATTCCGCAATCTCATCACCGCATCCACATCGAAAGGTGTGCCCTTGTTATGGGCGCTGTCACTCGGACGTTATCCTGAAACGGGTCACGAAAACCCCCAGGGCGGAGGCGGCCACATGCGCACCATCATCGGCTATAACACCAAGACCGACGAAGTGATTTTCAGCGATTCGTGGGGTGCCGGTCATGAATTCAAACGCATGAAAGGCCGCGACGCTTGTGCCGCGACCCTTGGTCTCTATCTCGTGGAACCAGCGGGTTGAAAAATTCCGCGGTCATGCGCAGCGCCGTTCTCATTCTCTGGCTGCTCGGTTCGTCGCAGTTGATGGCCGAGCTTCGCAAGTGGACCAGCTCGGATGGCCGTGTCATCGAGGCCGAATTTGTCCGCCAGCAAAAAGGTGCGGTCACACTTAAGATGAAGGACGGCCGGGAAGTTCCTGTCGAACTGGCCAAACTCAGCCGATCTGGTTGGGCTCCGATCAAGCCGAGATGGCGGTCATCGGGAAATGCCTCGAACAGGTCGGCGCGGAAGGGTCGAAAATGTAGCGGCATCTCTATGAGCGCCGGTGACTTTGAATATCGACGGTCACAGACCGACGCTACAACCTAATCTTCCGCAACCACGATGATGAGGTCGCCTTCCGCGAATGAAATGCCCTCGGATTTCTTCGGATTTACCACCACGCCGTATTGCTTCCCGCTGTCGTTGGCATGCGCCATCTTGCGGTAACCGATCGCGCTCTCGCCGCGCCGGCGGGCGGCCTCGACGACGGTGTGGAAATTCACCGGCGCGCCGAAGCTGATATAATCGGCGGCGGGCTTTAGATAGATCTCCGAACCCTCGCTGTCGAAGAGATCGTTGAAGACGGCGTTGAGATATTTGTTCTCGGATACCTGTGCCATCAACAAGCTGATCAACTTGTCACTCACGATGAAGTCATCGGCCTGCGTGACTTCCGCAAGCTCACGGTTGCCGACATCCAGCATTTCACTGACGATTGACAACGACTTGCCGCCGCGTTCCTCGATGTTGCGGAGATGCAACAAGGTGATGAGGGTATGCGCATCCGCCTGTTGCGGCTTGCGGGTTTCGGCATACGCGAGAACGATGATATGTTGGTAGGAAGGTATATCAAGGGATTCCAGCGTGGCGCGATCGGCGGTATCGCCGGTCCGGAATGAAACTGTTAGATTCTGCAACGGCCCGCAGAGATGGGTAACACCGCTTTCGCTTTCGCTGATGTCAGCAACCACCGTAACCGCGGATCCGGATGCCACATAGGAGTCCAGTTCGTTGATGATGGGACAGCCACGCGCATTCCAGCCGAGGATCAGGGTTCGTTCGGGACTCGCCGCAATCGCGCGGCTTTCGCGGATCCGGCTGGCATCGACCTGATGGTCTTTGGCATCGGACAGCACCACGGTGTCATCGTCTTCGGAGATGGCGATCACCTTGTCGCCTTGGGAAAACAACGTATCCATCGATGGGTTTACCTTCACGCGCCCGTCTGCGAATTGCATGCCCAGCAGCGCGGACGTTTCATAGCGCGACAATGCTTCGCCAAAGGTCTTGCCGGTCAATGCGGGTTCTTCTTTGAAATAAATTTCATCGCCGCCGTAATCGAGCAGCTCGGTGTAGATCACGCTCATGCCGGATTGGCGGCAGGTCTGCACGGTGATGCGCGCGATCGCATCGTCCGACTGGATGAACTGAGTTTCGTCACGGCCAACGAGTTGGGCCGCTTCCATGTTCTTGGGGTTCCGGATTTCCGCAACGATATGATAGGGTTCTTCGCGACGATGCGGGTTGTTGGTGATCGCCAGGATGGATTTGATAACGTGCGAATCGGGATCTTCCTCTTCCGGAGACAAGATGATGATCGACTTGGATTGATGCGGGTTGACGATTTCCAAATCGTAAAGATCGATGGGACTGCCGGTGCGGCACACCACGCGCGTGCGGCCCGT
>JANMJQ010000285.1:0-22962 GCA_031371445.1 Akkermansiaceae bacterium | reverse complement strand
GACTTTTTCGTTGATAATTTATGCCAAAGAATTTGCCGTGAAAGATCCGGCGAACGAGCCTTTTTACGAGGAACTGGCAAAACGCGCCAAGCTGACTGAAGGGGAAATAAAAGCGCTCCATACCCCTAAATGAGGTTCGGGGCGCCCGCCTCCGCCACACGACAAACCCGTTAACCAGTGCCGTTTTCAAACTTGCGGCAACTCCGCGAGCAACGTTTCCAGCCGTCCCGTGGTGTGATGGGTTGAGCACCAGTTGCGGATATAATCCATATCCAGAGTTTCCGGGCCTTGCACCGCAAGCACGTCACGGGCGTCATCGAGATCCTTGGAGCGCCCCCAGCGAATTTTCTGGATCACGACATCTTCCGCGGTGGGAAGCCAAAGCTCGCGCTTTACGGGAGGCACATATTTGCGGACCCTGCGGGAGAATTCGGATGCGCAGAAGGGATCGTCCAGAAGCTCGAACAGCTCGACCAGGAAAGGAGGGTCGCTCTTTGACTTGCCGATCCATCTTCGCCCCCAGGTGATCGTATCGAACTGAGCCTGAGGTTCGAATTCCACCAGATCATCTAGTCCGTTCATCAAATGGAACACGCCGCGATGGGGATCGATGGAGACGAGAAGATCCACGTCACGCGTGGCCCGGGCGATCCCATAAGCGCCCGCTGCGATCGCCCCAACGACCATGTGCGGAACCTCCAGCGTTTCCGCGCGATCGAACACTTCGCCCGCGAGCTCCAGAAGTTTCATACCGGCTCAGGACGTTCGGAAACGTAAAAACGGTGGTCGCGGGCGCGCCTCAACCGGTCATTCCATGTTCTTACCAATTTCCATCCTTCCGCCTCGTCGGTGGTTCCCAACTGATGCATGGCACCGGCATGTGCCATGTGAATGGACACCTCCGCCATTTCAAACACATCCGAGATCCGCTGTTCGGGGGTGAGCAAGCGGGAACGCAGAACCTTCTCGCGATAGATGGAGTCCTGGAGATCCTTCAGCGCGGTCGGATGGTCGTACGGATTGGCCACAACCGGAGCTTAGCCAGTCGTCTTCCCATACGCAACCTTGCGGATTTCCCGGTTCCATCTGCGATCCTCTGGCACCAGCAAACTGCCATTCTCATTTCGAGCTACGGATCCACGGCGATGCGGTAAAACTGCCGAAGGGCGTCAGCGGATGGATCGATGAAAGTCAGCACGTTTCCCGTAACGCTCACAATGCCCGTGCCGGGGCCGTTTCCCTGGATCGAACTAAGCGCGATGTTCGCTCCGGTGATCGAGAGAGTTCCCTGGGCAACGGCGCTGGCGGCTCCTTCCGGATTGTTTGCTCCGAGATAAATGACAGGGAACCCGGCGGGAGTGCTGCCGCTGATGGCAAGCGACCCAGTGCCGGTCCGGCCGGCGTAGAGGTAGGATGGCAGCGGGGCGGGCGACGGCGGAATGGCACTCGCATCGCCACTGCTGCTAATGGCACCCACTGCGGCAAGCGGCCACAAAACACTGCCGACTACCAGACAACCCACTGTCACCTGGCACCACGCCCGGGTCCGATGCACTCGAAAGCAAGACGGACCCGCGGCAGGACAAGGACTGCGACCGGAACACTGCATGTGGATTTGGTACATGGAAGTACGCCGAGTTGGATTTATGGGAGAAAAAAATACATTCCCACGACACCATTTCGAGCCGTTTTGACAAATCGACACAGGAATAGAAGGTCATTCTTCCGGTGTTGGGGGCAATTCCCAGAAGGTCATAAATCTCGGAACGACGGATCTTTCCCAAACGCCGAGTCGCTATTATTGCCGCCCGGGAAGGCGGCAACCAAATCCTCGCTCTCACTGCCGCAGTCCAAAATCCCTAGGCCATATCAGCAAATCAACTTGCCAACTAGGGGTTGTGCCAGTAGCCAATCGCCCCCGCGCGCGGTTCGCCCGCTTTTGATTAAAGAGTATGAAGTTAGGCAAGCTGCTCAACGCGGAACAGATCGTCATGGAAATGACGGCGGTCGAGCATTGGGCGGCGATCGTGGAGTTGGTGGGGCACCTCGTGAGTAGCGGCCAGTTGCCGGAGGCGCAGGAGGCCAACATGCTTGAGGCTTTCAAGGCCCGTGAAGCGCTGGTGAGCACCGGGGTTGGGTCGGGGGTTGCGATTCCGCATGCGTTTTCCGACGAACTCGAAGATGTGGTGGCGGTTTTCGGCCGCTCGCGGGTGGGCATCGACTTCGAGGCTCTCGACAACGCACCGGTCCATTTCATCATTTTGTTCATCGTGCCGCGGAAGGACTACCACCTGCATCTGCGCTGCCTGGCGGCGATCGCGAAAATTTTCACCAACGGCGATGTCCTCCGCCAACTGGCCGCGGCGGAAACTTGCGACGAAGTTCTCGAGATTTTCGATTCCAAGCCGCCGCGAATGGGCTCTTGATGCGCGGGGGTGAGAAAGTTGATAGTCGATGGTTGATAGTTGATGGAAAGACAAGAGAACATCGAACGCCGATGAGTCCTCACCCATGACTCCTGACCAATGACTTTTCTCTTCGCCATCAACCATCAACTCTCAACTATCAACTTCTTCTCAATGACGCTTTCCCAAGAACTCGAATCCCGCCTCAGCGCGGCGCTGGCCGTGGTCCTCGGCGAACCTATTGCCTGCACTGTCACTGCTGCGGCTGACCTGCGTTTCGGCGATTACCAGAGCAACGCCGCGATGGTGCTTGCGAAGCGCTTTGGCAAAAACCCGCGCGCGCTGGCCCAGGAAATCACAACCCATCTCGATCTAACAGGTCTGGCCACTTCCGACATCGCCGGCCCGGGCTTCATCAATTTCCGCATCCTGCCCGCGGCTTATGGCAAGCGCGTGGAGAAGCTGTTGCGCGATCCCCGTCTCGGTGTTCCAGCGACCGGTGCCGGCAAGACAGTGGTCGTGGATTTTTCCGCACCCAACGTTGCGAAGCCGATGCATGTCGGTCACATCCGCTCGACTATCATCGGCGATTCTTTGTCCCGCATCGCAAGGTTTTTGGGATACCGCGTCATTGCGGATAACCACATCGGCGACTGGGGCACGCAGTTCGGCATGATCGTCTATGGCTGGAATCATTTCCGCGATGACGATGCGATTTCCAAAGATCCCATCGCGGAGTTGGTGCGCATTTACCGTGAGGTGAACTTACGCATCAAGGACTCCCCTGAGATTTTGGACGTTTGCAAAAACGAGTTGGTCAAGCTGCAGGCGGGCGATGAAGACAACCTCGCGATTTGGAAAACCTGCGTCGCCTTGTCGAAGTCGGGCCTGGAAAAAATCTATCGCAAGCTCGGCGTGAAATTCGACCACTGGTTGGGCGAGAGCTTTTACAACGACCGCCTGCACGGATTGGTGCATGAGTTTCTCGAGAATAAAATCGCCCGCGAAAGCAACGGCGCGCTGTGCATTTTTTCCGACGGCAACGTGCCGCTCGAAGACGACCCGTTCAAGGTGCACAAGGAAGATGGCTGGACGGACAACCCGGCAATCATCCGCAAGGCTGATGGTGGCTTCCTGTATGCGACGACCGATCTTGCGACCATCGAGTATCGGATCGATACTTGGGAAGCCGATGAAATCTGGTATGTCGTCGGCGTCCCGCAGCAGCTCCATTTCCGCCAGTTGTTCGACGCGGCGAAGCGTTGGGGCAAAGTTGCGGATTTCAAACATGTCGCGTTCGGATCGATCCTTGGCGACGACCGCAAATTGATGAAGACGCGGTCGGGGGAAAACGTCGGGCTCATCGAAGTGCTCGACGAAGCGGTGGTCCGCGCCGCGAAGGTGATTGCGGAAAAGAACCCTGATTTGCAAGGCGAGGAAGCGGCCAAAATCGCGGAGATCGTCGGCTTGGGCTCGGTGAAATTCGCGGAGCTCTCGCAGAACCGATTGACCGACTATGTGTTCTCATGGGACCGGATGCTGGCGCTGCACGGCGACACCGCGCCTTACCTGCAATACTCGCATGTCCGGATCCGCTCGATTTTCCGCAAGCTCGACGGACCCTTCGATGCCTTGGCCGCGGAGATCCATCTCGATAAAGACGAAGAGCTCCATCTCGCGCGCTTGCTGACACGCTTCGGCGAAGTGCTGCCGGCGGTGCTCGACGATTTCCGGCCGAACCTGCTGGCGAACTACGTGCTCGAACTGGCCCGCGCCTTCCATTCGTTTTTCGAAGCCTGTCCGGTCCTGAAATCCGACGAACCGGTCCGTTCCAGCCGCCTGGCGCTCTGCGAATTGACCGCCACGACGTTGGGCAAAGGCTTGGAACTGCTGGGGATCGAAGTGCCGGAGCGCATGTGACGTGCTGGGATGGACGGTGGCAGCGCTAATTGGAAGGCCAAGCCGCTTCCGTGACTGTAAATCCGGCTTCCGGTAACCCGCCTGTCAAATTGGCGCGGACAATCATCGAATTAATGTATGGGAGTTGATCGGCAACAACCGCCCCACTTACCACCGCATACAAATAGAGAGTATTCCCAACCAGGAGATACATCGGCGTCCCGCTGTCACCAGTGTATACCGAGTGATAAAAAGGGTTTCTCAATGCTGTGTCCCCAGGGCCAAGTCCTGGAAAGCGCGTAATATATGCCATCCGATTATTTGGCGTAAGCTGGGTTGCCGGCAATGTCGTATTGTCGACATTGCCCTGCGAAATACAAATTGCCGGCGTATTGTGAAGAGACAAATACGACAACTCATCACTCTTCAATTTCGGGAAAATCGGGGCGATACGCACCCAATCCGGCAGCTCTTTATCCAGTAGATAGACTGACAAGTCGGGATGGAGTCCAGCTTGCTTCTGATCAGAAACGCGATCTTGGCCGACCCCTGGATGATCATTTATCCAGCCGATGATCTTAGCCTCAAAAACTTCCCTATTCGTATTGACATACCTTACCACATTCCCGGGTGGCGGACCATTGTGTGCGCACGACAAGCAGTGCCGCTTTGTAACGGGCATTAAACCATAGGACTGTGTCCAGTCGCCGGCGCACATGTGAATCCCGGTTACCTGAGCCCTGATATCCTTTAACCAGAAATGCGGGTTTGGAACAAACGTCGTTGATGCCCACCTAGGGGTCAGGTTTGAAAAGAGCGGCATTGAAGTAGCTGCGTCTTGCCCGGCAATTCTCGAATCAACAGCTTGGGCGCAGGCATTATGCAATCGCTCCATGCGCTCGTTGATCAGATCTGCCACAACTTCAGGGCAAATCACGCCAGCCAGCAGAACTGTCCAAATGACCGTTTTCATCCTATTCAGCAAGCAGCCGATGGGGCGGAGAAAAAATGTGACGGGGATGATAACGTATCGCGTTTTCATGATGGGTGGACGCGAGATGCTCACCGCTCCGGCCGCAGAAGCGGGATCACCTTCCTGCGGGATTTTCGATAAACGACAAAGTCCGAATCCAAGGTCATGACCTTGGAATTTTCATGAGTCTCCGCCATGCTGACCAGAGAGGCATCCGCCAGTGACATCGGAATGTTGCGGTAGGTTTTCATCAGTTGCTGGACCGCCAGGATTTCCGTCGCGAGCGAAAACTCCGGCACCACCAGTCCGCGGCTGATTAGATTGAGCAAGCCATCCGGGTCGATTCCACCGCGCCGCAATAGAAAAAGCGCTTCGGCGACCACCGCTTCACAAGTGAGCAGGGGGCGTGTGATTTGCATGAAGCGTTCCTTCGCCCACGGGTGATCACGGTCACTGCGGTCGAGATAGGCCACCAAGGGCCCCGTATCGACGATGATTTCGTTCACGAACCGAATCCCTCAAGATGTTTCGGATTCGACGCCAAATCCCGCAGCCCGCTGCGCTTCTTGCCACACAGATCGGCGCTTCGTTCATAAAGACTGGGCGGAGTCTTCCGTGCGACGACCTTGAGCTTTTCCTCCAATGCCTCGCGAAGCAACGCCGAGCGGCTGGTCTGCCTGGCGCGCGCTACCGCATCCATCCGGGCAACCAGTTCGTCGGGAACTTTGAGGGAGATCGTTGTCATGCTTGGAAAGTATTACCAAATCCGCAGATTGGCAATACCGAAGTCGCATCGGACCTCGAGATTCCAATGTTTCCGGTCCTCGCATCATCACAAATGGCTATTATTTCCGGATCGTGACGGCTCCAAGATCGGGGAGTTGAAAGTGGCGGCGGAGAGGGTGGCGGAAGAAGCGCGGGAACTGGCGGGGGATGTGCCGTTTTGAGATTCGGAGATTTTGACAGAATCATTTTTGAGGACTGATGGATCCGATGGGTGATGGTGCCTTTGTCACGGGAAGTCGGCATGGATTGCCTGGCGAGCCCGGGTTTCCTTTTTGCGAATCCAATGATTCTGATGTCCATGATTCTGTCTCAATTCATCCGCTGCTCACGCAGGCGTTCATTTTGAAACAGGCGGTGGTCGAAGAGGTCACGCGGGAGGAAGGATGACCGGCAGACGGTGGCGGCCGAAGCGCCGGTAAATGGAGAAGTCGCGGCGGTCGGTGGTGATGATTTTCGCGCTGCGATGGATTTCGGATAACATGACGAGCGAAGCGTCCGCCGCGTCCATGCGGTCGTATTTCATCATCAACTCCTGGGTTCGCTCCAGATGCCCCGGCCATGGGTGAAGCAGTTGGATTGCGCCCACCCGGACCAACCCCAGAAGGGCGTGGACGGGTTGTGTGTTGCCGCCCAGATGCCAACACGCCTCGCCGAGCACAATCTCGGTGGTGTGGAGCGGTCCGCGGACTGCGGAGAGGGTCTTGACCGCCCAATCGTGCCATTGGTCGGACGCATTGAGCCACCCGATCAAAGGTCCGGCATCAACGAGATTCGCGACTTCCATAACCTTCGCGAGTGGACAGATCCGCAGGACCGGAAAACATCCCGAGATAGGGCGCCGCCAGCTTGGAGAAATCGACGGCATCGGCTTCCATCTCGCGGGCCAGCGCCCGGCGCACGATCACCGACACGGGTTCGTTACCCGCCTTCGCTTTGTCTCGCAGCTTGGTCTCAAGAGCTTCGGGGATTTTCACCGTCAGGGATTTCATCGTAAGACGGAGGGTATTACCCGGGCTCCGGAAAAGCAATGTGAAATTTCCTTGGGGTCCCGCAGTAAACATTTAGTGTACCGGTCCCCGCATCATCACAAATGGCTATTATTTCCGAATCGTGACGGCTCCAAGATCGGGGAAGGGAGGTGCCGGAGCGCATGTGAGGGAAGAATCCAGATTCCAGAGACCAGACTAGAGGTGGCGCAGGCGATCTTTCATACTCCTATCCACGATCCCCTATCCACGATCTCTTCCTCCACCGGGGCCGTCGCGAAGAATCTTGATCACCGCGGTTAGAGCCCCTATTATCGCCTGACCAAGGCGACGCTTCACCCGCCGGTCACAGCACCCATGATGCCTCCCTTTTACGTCATCGGACATAAGAATCCGGACACCGATGCGATCTGCTCAGCCATCGGCTATGCCTCCCTGCTGCGGACTGTGGGCGAGGAACCGAAGGCGATCGCCGCGCGCTGCGGAGAGATTTCGCAGCGCACGAAATGGGTGCTGGAGCGCGCCAACCTCGAAGCGCCGGTCCTGCTCACCGACGTGCGGGTGACATCGGGCATGATCTGCCACCGCAAGGTCATCAAGGTCACCGTCAGCGACACCTTTCTAACAGCTTACCGGCGCATGCTGGGCGCGGAGATCCGTTGCGTGCCGGTCGAAGATGACGAGGGCAATCTCAGCGGCATCCTGCGCTACTTCGACCTGTTAAAGCTGCTGCTGCCCGCCGACACGGAAGGCCTCAGCGTGCGGACGGTGCATGTCTCACTCACCAATCTCGCGGACACGCTCTCGGCATGCAGTCTCGGCGCGGATTTGCCAGCGGCGGAACACGAAGAAGATTTGATCCTGCTGGTTGGCGCTTCATCGCAAGCCACCATCAACAACCGTCTCAAGAAAGCCGTGCAGGAGGGCAACGTCGGCAATTTCCTCGTCATCTGCGGCGACCGTCCGATCGTCCAGCGCCTCGCCATCGAATACGGCGCGCGCGCTCTGCTCGTCACCGGTGACAACACGGTCTCCGATGAAATCATCACCTATGCGAAGAGCAAAAACGTGGTTGTCATGCGTTCGCCCCGCGACACCGCCAGCGCATCGACCTTGATCCGTTGCTCGCGCACGGTCCAGCACGTGATGGAGACGAACTTCATCACCGTCGGCGCCACCGAACCCATCTCAAGGCTTCGCAAACGCCTCTCTGCCGTGGACCAGGATTTATTTCCGGTCGTCGATCCCGCGACTTCGAAAATGGTGGGTGTGCTCGCGAAGTCCGACCTCGTCGATCCACCGCGGACGCGTCTGGCCTTGGTCGATCACAACGAGTACGCGCAGGCGGTGAACGGCATCGAGGAAGCGGAAATCACCGAGGTCATCGACCACCACCGGCTGGCCGGCGACCTAGTGTCGCGCGAGCCGATCCGTTATTTGAACGAACCGGTTGGCTCGACTTGCACGCTGGTTGGCCGGAAATTTTTCCATCGCGGACTGATGCCACCGCCGAATGTCGCGATGTGCCTTTGCGCGGGAATCGTATCGGACACGCTATGCCTGACCTCGCCGACGACCACTCTGTTAGATCGCGAGATGCTGACCTGGCTCAGCGGTGTCGCGGGCATGGATCCGAAAAAATTCACCGACGAGTTTTTCGCGGTGGGTTCGCTGATCGCCAACGGCACGCCCGATGAAATCCTCAATGCCGATCGCAAGGAATTCACCGAGCAGGGTTTGTCGTTGAGCATTTCACAAGTCGAGGAACGCGACCTGCATGGCTTCGCGGCGCGGCGCATGGAGTTGGAAGGCGCGCTCAAGGATCTTTTCGATCGCATGAAATACGATCTCGCGGTGTTGGCCGTGACCGACGTCGCACTGCATCACAGCATGATTCTCGCGATTGGCCGCGAGTCGGCGCTTTCAAAGCTGCCTTTCGAACGCCTCGACGAATCGCTCTTCCACGCACCCGGCGTCGTCAGCCGCAAGCGCCAGATTTTCCCGGCAGTCTGTGAAGCGATCCAGCTTTCGCGGTAGAGTAGCTAACGCGGTTATTAGTTATTAGTTAATTGTTATAAGGAAAGGGCCTAATAACCTATAACTTTTAACTAATAATCCGCCTGTTCCGGCGAACGCGAGCCACTGCGTCGTGACTCATCAATCGCTCAGATAGCCGCTCAACGATTCGCGCAGCGTGGTGCGTGCCCGGAACAACAGGCTCTTCACCGCGGACACCGAGAGATTCAACACGTCTGCGATTTCTTCGTAGGAAAGTTGGTCGTAGCGCCGCAAGACAACAGCCATCCGCTGCGCTTCGGGAAGTGCGCCAATCGCCTTGTCCACCGCACCCTGAAGCTCGGCTTGCAGGACTTCGGCATCCGGCCGGCGATCGGGTGAAGCTTCGGCAAGCTGGTGCGATGTCTCCTCGCGCTCGTCGGCCGACACCTCTTTCTTGCGGCTCTTGCGACGGGTTTCGTTGAAAACCAAATTGCGGGTGATCGTGAACAGGTAGGTCGTGAATTTCGCATCCGGCCGGTAGCGCTTCGCATGCCGCCACACTCGGAGAAAAACCTGCTGTGCGATGTCTTCCGCGTCCGAAGGATTGCCCAGCATTTTCGCGACTGTGCCAATCACCGCATGCTGGTGGCGCTCGACGAGTTGACGGAACGCCTGATGATCGCCGTCGCCGATCCGCTCCATCAGCGCGAAGTCGATCGCGCTGCCATCGGCCGGTGCTGGCGCGGGGGCGTCGTCCATAGTCACGAAAAATGCTCTGTTTGCGACGATTGCGCCCAACATGCCGCATTCAACCACAAAGGCTCGCGCAAGTTGCGGGCAAATTGGGTTGGGCGCGACATGGCAGGGATTAGGGTTGGATTTCCGTGGCAGCGACGGTGGGAGACGGGATGCGGCGCGCTCCGGCAACCGCATAGTAGATCAAACTTATCATCAGGAATACGTAGTAACCCCATTTGGTTCCCATGCTATCAATGCCCAGGCCTTTGATGGGAGCCAGGCCAGCTGACAGCAGCGACATGATGAAAATTGACCGGTGAAAAAACACCACATCCATTGAGTAGCGGCGACTGAGTACGGCAATCGCATAATTCGTCACGAGCAACGCGATGAGAAAATGACCAACCGGAAGCTGCCAACCGACCAATTTGGTGATTCGCACTTCCTCCACCATCGCCACCGCTGAGTACTGCCAGGGCAGCAAGGCCGCGACCAAGGCGGCCACAAAAAGGCAGGTTTGAAGATTCTCGACGGTTCGGGGTTTGAGGTCGGGGGTCATATTTCAATTGGAGAATGAATGCCCGGTGGCTCTAGGACAAGCGCTTAGGAAGCGAGCCACACCACCGCGCCGTTCGCCGCGCGGGTGCCGGTCGCGAAACAGCCCTGCATGAGGTAGCCGCCGGTCGGTGCTTCCCAGTCAACCATTTCACCTGCGACGAAAATGCCGGGATGTTTATTCAGCATCAGCGAGGATGGCTCGATTTCGCCCCACTTCACTCCACCCGCGGAAGAGATCGCTTCATCGAGCGGACGCGGGCCGCTGAGGTCGATGACGCAGTGCTTCGTTTGCCGCGCAAGGGATTCAGCGTCGGTGCACCCTTGCGTCGCAAGAATCGCGGCCGCGGCTTCACTCAATTTCCAACGGCTCCGCGCTTCTGTTAGGAAATCGCGGCGCACGGATTGCATCTTCGCCACCAGTTGGTCATGGCTGAAGGTCGGTTTGAAATCGATGGCGACGGAAGGCATCTCCATCGCGCGCAGCACGGCGCCAAGCTGATAGATCGCACCGCCTTCGAGGCCGTAGCGTGCGATTAACAATTCGCCGGCAACCGTCACCTCCCCAGCCGTCACGCTGATGTTTTTCAACGGCAGACCTTCCGCGGCAGCCAGCACCTCCGAAGGCCACGCATGTTCCCATCCACAATTCGCGGGCATCAGCGGATGACAATCAATGCCGAGCGCTGCAAACATTTCGATCCAACCACCATCGGAGCCGGTCTTCGGCCACGATCCGCCGCCGAGCGCGAGGATGACGGCATCGGCGCTTTCGGTATGGCCGTTTGCGAAGCTGAGTTCCCACGCTTTCGATTTTCGCAATCCGATGAGCCGGTGCTGCATGGCAAAGCGAACCCCCGCAACCCGCAGCCGTTCAATCCAGCGCCGCAACAAGGGCGCCGCTTTCATTTCCACGGGATAGATGCGGCCATTGCTGGCGCGAAACGTTTCAATGCCCAAATCGCCGGCCCATGCGCGCAGATCCGGGGCGTCGAAATTCGCAAGCAACTCGCCCCACAGTCCAGCCGGTTGGCCCGGGCCCGAGTAGCGGCCGATAAAGTGTTCGAATGGCTCGCTGTGCGTCAGGTTCAAGCCCCCGCGCCCCGCAACCAGCAGCTTGCGGCCGACCGATGCCTTGCCATCGAACAGCGTGACCTCAGCACCGGAGGCCGCAGCGATTTCCGCGGCGCGCAACCCGGCCGGGCCGCCGCCGACAATGGCGATGCGGTGGCGGGAGGAGGACATGAGGCAGGATGTCCACAGGGGCGAGTTCGGTCAATAAGGAGGAACGACACTCCTGTCGTTCTTTACATTTCTTAACGCGACAATTGCCGGAGCGTGGAGTTGATTTGATGAAACCATGCAAGCGCCCTATTCTTTTTACGTCCCCCGCCGCCGCTTCATTAAATCGTTCGGCCTCGCTGGCGCGGGCCTGTTGTTCACACAACGGGGCCTGTTCGCGGAAGAACTCGCCATCACGCCACAGCTCACGGAAGGTCCGTTTTATCCCGACAAGCTGCCGCTGGATACCGACAACGACCTGATCATCCTCAACGATTCGATCACGCCCGCCCTCGGCGAAATCACCCATGTCATGGGCCGCATCCTGACTAAAACCGGTGCCGCCGTGCGCAATGCGGTGGTCGAGATCTGGCAGGTAGACAACAACGGCGTTTATCTCAACACCCACGACAACAACAAGGACGGCAAACGCGACACGAATTTCCAAGGCTATGGCCGCTTCCTCACCGATGCGAGTGGTGCCTATTATTTCCGAACCATCAAGCCGGTCCCCTATCCGGGGCGCACGCCGCACATCCATTTCGCCGTCAGCAAGAATGGCCAGCGCATCTACACCACGCAGATGCTCATCAAAGGACATCCACAAAATGAAAACGACGGCGTCTTCCAAAGCGCCAGTGAAGCGGGCCGCAAGTCCTTGCTGGTCGATTTCAACCCGCTCGCCGATTCAAAGATCGGTGAGCTCAGCGCGAAGTTCGATATTGTCATGGGCATGACGCCCGAAGATTCGCCCGATGGTCACGTCCATGGTGCGATCGGAAAATCGCAGGGCATGGGCGGTGAAGGTCCCGGTGGCCCGGGTGGTCCCGGACGCGGTCCGCGCCCACCGATGCCGCCGCCACGTTGAGCCAGCACCAAGGCTAAGTTTCCAATTTTTTGATCAGAAATTGGAAGAGTTGAACCACGGATGGACGCGGATGAACGCTGATAGAGAAGGAGGAAGTCACCGATTTGGCCGACTTATGGAGATACCTCTTTAATCCGTGTTCATCGGTGTCCATCCGTGGTTCTCTTCCGAATCGGAGAAGCCCCTGATCCGCCGTCCAGCCGGGTTGACAGCGCCTGCAACGCGACGCATGTTCCCCGCCTTGCCGCCTACCCCATGATTTTCAAAAGCCTCTGCCGTCACGCCGGGATCGGTGCCAATTCGTATCTGCTGGAAACCAAAGCCGCCCGCATCGTCCTCGACGCCGGCATGCACCCGAAGCACGAAGGCCTCGAAGCGATTCCGCATTACGATTTTCTCGAACCCGGCACCGCGGACTCGATCATCATCACGCACTCCCACCTCGACCACGTCGGGACCCTGCCGGTCTTTCTCCACGACCAGCCCCAGGCCAGCGTTTTTCTCACACCGGAAACCGCGGAGTTGGCGAACGCGATGTTGCACAATTCGGTGAACGTGATGCAGGCGAAGCGCGTCGAGCATGGCATCGCGGAATACCCCTTGTTCGATCACAAGGAGCTGGACCGTATTGAGGCAACGTTCGAAACGCGGGCCATCGAGCGGCCATTCGATCTCGATCACGCGGGCACCGTCCGCGCAACCTTCCATGATGCGGGACATATTTTGGGATCGGTGGGCGTCACCATCGAGGCCGAGGGCAAGCGCGTGTTCTACACCGGCGATGTGAATTTCGAGCACAGCACCCTGCAAAAAGGCGCGCTGTTTCCCGATCATCCGGTCGATGCCTTGATCGTCGAAACCACCCGCGGCGAACAAGCGCGTGAACCTGGTTACGCGCGCGGCGACGAGGAAGATGCCTTGGCCGAAGCGATCCGGAATGTCCTCGCACGCAAAGGCTCGGTCTTGATTCCCGTGTTCGCGATGGGAAAAACGCAGGAGGTCCTCGGCATGCTGCACCGTTTCAAAAAAGAAGGGCTCATCCCGAAGAAAACTCCGATCTATATCGGCGGGCTGAGCACCAAGATGACGCACGTCTACGACCGCTTCAGCGAAAGCTCGCGCCGCCATCTTCCAGGCTTCCGCTTTCTCAAGGACATGGACCTTGAAGCGGGCAGCAAAGGCCGCAAGGGAGGACCGATTCCCTTTCATCCCGGCTGCATCTATGCGCTTTCGAGTGGCATGATGTCGGAAAAAACGGTGTCCAACAACTTCGCGCGGCAGGGAGTTTTGGAAAACGAAAAGCACGGTTTGTTCTTCGTCGGCTATGCGGATCCCGAAACTCCCGGCGGCCGCATCCGCCTGGCCAAACAGGGCGATTCGATCGTTCTCGACCCCGCGTTCCCGCCGGTGAAATTGAATTGCGAAACCCGCGTCTTCGATTTCAGCGGCCACTCCACCCGCGAAGCCATCGCCGATTACATCGTGAAACTCGCGCCGAAAAAGACTTTCCTCGTCCACGGTGACGACGGCGCGGTCGAGTGGTTCAGGGGGGAAATCTCACGGCGCCTGCCAAGTACGGAAGTTATCGTACCAGAGCCGGGTGTCGCGCATGAGATCTGAGGAGAAGGGACGCCTACGTCCCTTCCCTGTGTGGGCGTAGGCACCCACACTCCTTAAGCGAGGGCCTCGGTCAGCGGGATAATTTCATCCCACTGACCCCGACTCTCAAATTTTCAGTCGGTAATGCGGACGGATGGGATCTGCACCGAATCGACCACCTTGTATTGGGCATCTACTGCGACCACATTGCTGCCTGCCACGTAATAGCGAACTCCCGCTATGGGCGCCGGCAGCACTTTGATCAACTCAGGAGGAGCTGCATACAGATAGGGACGCGACTTTTCATCGATCACGACACCCGGTGCGATGGTGGTGCGCCAAGTGACGGGGATCTCCTTGACCTTGATGCGCGTCACATATTCCGGCGGCAGGCCATACTGGGCCGTTTTGTAGGGGTCGAAATACTTGACCACTTGAGTGCGCATCGCCGGCGTAAACGTCGTCGTTTTCGTTTCGGTGATGGTGACGGTGCCGTCCGAATTTTGCCTTTCAGTCGCTTGTTGCGTAGTTTGGGTCTCCGCGGACAAAGCGAAACCGCTGGCCAATGACATCAGTACAACTGAGATAGTTTTGGATTTCATAATTTTAGGTTGTGCCGCCTCACGAGATGCAGGCGGAAAGGGATTATCGCAGCCACCGTACCAATCTCAGCGTATGCAGATTCACACGTTGGATCACTCATCTTACGGGGCACTTTGGGTTTGAAACCTTGCTTCCACAGCAATTGCGCTAATCTAAAGCTCAAAAAGAATTGCGTCCCCTTTTCAAAATCACGGCTGATGCACGCTGCGTTTTGCATCAAATCAGTGAACAATGCCGCGTCGCCGCTGGCAGAAAGCACCGCTAGCCAGCAGCCCCCGCGGGGAAGAACACGCTAAGCAGCATGGTCAGAAAGAAGTTCACGACAATAATGGCAAGCGACGAATAGACCATCGCCTGGGTTGTGCCACGGCCCACACCCACGGCACCTTGGTTCGCTTTGAGGCCTTGATGACAAGACATTGTGACGATGATCATGCCGAAAGCAAAACCCTTGACCATCGCGATGAAGACATCCGAGCCATTGGTGTGCTTGTTCATCTGGTCGAGCCAATAAGCGCTGTTCACGCCGAACTGGCCGGTGCCGACAACGAGCGAGGCAAGAATGCCGAAGGCCGCGGACTCTGCGATGAGGAGCGGCATCGAAATCGTCATCGCGAGGAAGCGCGGAGTCACGAGGTAGTCGATGGGATGGACGTCCATCGAGCGGAGGGCGTCGATTTGCTCGGTGACCTGCATGGTGCCGATTTCCGCGGCCATCGACGCGCCGACGCGGCCGGCGAGCATCACGGCGGTGACGGAGGGCCCGAGTTCGCGGAGCATCGCCACGCTGACCAGCGCGCCGCCGCCGGTTTCCATGCCGAGGGGTTTGAATTGGAACAAGGCCTGGGCGGCGAGCACCGCGCCGGTGAAAGCGCCAGTGACGATGACGACCGGTTGCGAGCGATAGCCGGTTTCGGCGATTTGGTTGAGGACCAGGCGCCAGCGGATTTTGCCGTGCAGCAGGGAGTCCCAGACCGAAGCCACGAGTTTGCCGATTTCCCCGAGGTAAATCAGGAAATTGATGGTGCTGCTGCCGAGCGCACGGATCACGGGGATAACATGGCGCGAAAATTCCGTATGGCAATGAAGTTGACCGCGGGAGACGCCGGGCGATAGTCGTTGCCCGCCGCGGAATCGCGGAAATCCTTCTAACAGACCCATGCACGACCTCATCGAATTGTTTTCCAAGGCCTGGCCCTATGTCGCCGGCCTCATCTTCATCTCGGGATTTCTCGGTTGGTCGCTGCGCGGACCTGGCGCGTCATCGAAGCCCTCGAAACCCGGACCAGCCGCCGACAAAGGCCCTTCGGATCGGTTGAAACGCCTGGAAGCCGCGCTGGAATCGTCCAAAGCCTCCCACAAATCGGCCCAGGCCGAGTTGCTGAGTTTTCAATCCGGATCCGTGACCCGCGCCGAACTCGATGGCCGGATCGCCGAACTCGAGGCAGCCCATCAATCGCTCGCCACCGAGAGCAAGCGGACCGCTGCGCTGGAAGTGGAGTTGAAAAAATCCCAGGACACGATCCGGAAGCTGAACACGCGGGTCAACGAAGCCGACAAGCAGCAAAAGGACAGCCGCTTCACTTTGGAAAACGAGTTGTCGAAAGCCCGCGAGCAGCTCGCGCTGATGCAGAACCGGCCCGACGACAGCGCCGAGTTGCAAACGGAAATCGGCCGCCTTCGCGAGTCGGTGGCGACGACCACACGCTTCGCCGGCGAGTTGCGGAAGCGCGAGGCAACCGCAGTCGAGGAGTTGGAAAAATTGCGCGCGAAACTAACAGGTCCGGGCGATGCGCATGCACCGGTGGCGCCACAAAAACCGGAAGGTGATTCGGATCGCGTCGCCGCCGCGAAAGCCGAGGTGTTGCGCTTGTTGGAAAAAAACCAACAACGCCAGGAAGCGGCGGAGAAGGTTGAGAGCGATGGTTGAGAGTTGGACCATAAGGAGCCACGACACTCTTGTCGTGTCTTCAGATCGAAGAAAATGCAGCGGGCCTTTCTTTGTCCTGCGTAGCTAATCGAGCGAAGAAGAATGACCGCCGCTGACTGTACGCGCTACTGATCTGCCTTCATTTCACCAAAAATTTTGCCCAGTACCTGCCGCCGATAGTTGAAAATCTCCACGAGCTTCGGGCGGACAAAGAGCGCGTGGGCGATCGCACCAAACGGTCCGAAGCCGACCGCATAGTGGACATGGTCCCGCATGAGAACGCCGCATTCGACATCTTCGAAGCTGTGGCGGTGATGCCAGAATTGGTAGGGGCCGGAGCGTTGTTCATCGACGAAGGATTTTCCCTCCTCAACGGACTTGATTTCGGTCACCCAACTCATCCGGATCAGCGGCAGGACCTTCATCCGATAGCAAATGATCTGGCCGTCGTAGAGTTTTTCGCCGGGTTGGCTGACAATTTCAAAGTCGATCTCAGGCGGCGTGAGCTTGCTGAGGTTTCTCGCCGTCGAAAAGAAATCCCACGCGTCTTGTCGTGAAATGGGGAGATGTTGTTCCTGCTCGAACGAATGGACTGTCATCTTCGTAAGTAGTTCCCCCTTCAGGGGGTCTTCATGAAGATCCGGCTGAAGCGCGGAACTACAAACGAAGAGAGCGCGATGAACCCGCTTCGGCAAGGAGATGTTGGAAATCCAAATTCACTCTCCCTGATGCCCGCCCAAATGGGGCTTGTTCCGGCGGGCCGCGCTGCCAGCCTGCGACCACCCAATGTCCATCGTTTCCGCCTCGGCACCGCCCGTTTCCGCCGCCACGCGCGTCGGCAAGCGGTTGGTGTTTTATTTCAGCGGTTTCGATCCAAGGGGTCCGGCGCATTATCACACGCTGTATGAGGCCGAAGCAAAAGCGCAGGCACCGCTGAATGGGCTCAATCTAACAGTCGGCAAGCGTCACCGCGCGGGCAAGCTGGCGAGCGCGTGGTCAATCACCGCGCCGGGCGGCACCGAGACCGAATACGAATTTCTCCGCTGGGACGACATCATCCGCCGCCACTGGCCGAAGAACGAATGGCAGTTGTTGAAATCCGCGGTGCCGGTTTATTGGACTTTCCTAACAGCCAATCTGGTTCCGCGCCTGCTGAAAATCGCATGGCCGGCCGCTCTAACAGTTTCCTATCCCATCGTCGCCTTCCTGGCCCCCATGTTGATCGCACTGGCGGCGGGAAGCATTGTCACCCTGTTGATGCTTGCGAAACAATGGGCGCTGTGGTTCAGCCTGCTGCCGGCCCTGGTCATCGTAGCAGCCGCGTTTTTCCTGACCCGCTGGCTTGACCACCGCTTCCGGAGTTACTGGTTGTTGCGGACCTATGGCACCATTCAGCCGTGGGCCTATGGAAAAAGTCCGGCCCTCGACGCGCGCATCCGTGAATTCGCCGAATATATCGTTGAGAGAATCCACGAGAGCGATGCCGATGAAGTGCTCGTTGTCGGCCATAGCGTTGGCACGATTCTATCAATTCCGCTGGTGGTGGAAATGTTGCGCCTCGATCCGGAGCTTGGCCAACGCGGGCCGAAATTCGGATTGGTGTCGCTCGGCGATTGCATTCCGCTGGTGAGTTTGCTGCCGCGGTCGCGCAAGCTTCGCGAAGATCTCGAAACCGTGGCGTCGGCACCGGGAGTGCATTGGGTGGACTTCTCCGCAAGGCGTGACGGGGCCAGCGTGACCCAAGTGGATCCGCTCAAAGTCTCGGGGATTACGCGACGCCCCGGCATTCCCGTGCGGCCTTTGCTCCTTCCCGTCCGCATTTTCAAAATGTTCCCGCCGGATGTTTACAAGGTGATCAAGAAGGACCTTTTCCGGATCCATTTCCAATACATCATGGCCGGTGAATTCCTCACGGATTACGACTTTTTCGCAATTACCGCTGGACCGTTGGGCCTTGCGGATCGCTACCCCGAGCCTGCCGCAAAAGCCTGAGCCATGGCGTACGAACCGCCCTACCCGAGCAGCCAAGCGGCTTGTGTTAGTCGCGCGCGGGAGTTATTTCACGAACATGGATTTTGAAACATTGAGCCAGTGGGCGGACGAGGAATTGAAAGCCCTAGTAAAAGTCCTGCCGGCGGACATCCAGAAGGCGGTGAAGGAAGTGTCCGTCTCGCTGGAGGAAAAGCCGGGGCAGGGTGCGTTCGACGATGAGCTGGAAGGCGACGAACTCGGGCTTTTCGAAGGACCCTCCGCCGACGAACGCGCCGATTCCGACGAACTGCCGCGCATCCGGCTTTTTCTCGCCAATCTCTGGGATTGGACCGAGGAGGAAGAGCATGAATTCCGCGACGAAGTGGGCACCACTTTCCTCCACGAACTCGGCCACTATCTCGGCTGGGATGAGGACGAGGTCGCGGATCGGGGGCTTGAGTAGAAGAAGTTGAGTGTTGATGGTTGAGTGTTGAGAGTAAGATATCCGGCCAGACCGCGGATTTCAGTCCGCCTCTTTTCCACGATCCACAATCTGCGATCCACTATCTCTTCTTCGCTAGATTTCCCTTTTCCCGCCGTAAGAATGCGCGATAGTCGCAGCCAACCTCGAACAACACATGGACATCCTCGGATTCATCAAAGGCGAACTGCTCGAAATCATCGAATTCAACGACGACTCGCGCGACACCCTCGCGTGGCGCTTTCCCGATGAGGACAAGGCGATCAAGAACGGCGCGCAGTTGATCGTGCGTGAGAGCCAGGCCGCGCAATTTGTTTATCTCGGCCAGTTCGGCGATTGCTTCGGACCGGGCAAACACTCGCTGGTGACGGAAAACATCCCGGTGCTGACCCGCATCAAGGGCTGGAAATACGGATTTCAATCGCCGTTCAAGGCCGACGTCTATTACGTCACAACCCGCCTCTTCACCGGCAACAAATGGGGCACGGCCAACCCGGTGATGATGCGCGACAAGGACTTCGGCGTCGTGCGCCTGCGGGCCTTCGGCACCTTCGATTTCCGCATCGTCAATCCATCGGTCTTCCTCAAGGAGGTCGCCGGCACCGACCAACATTTCCGCCTCGACGAATTCGCGGACACCATGCGCTCGCGGATCGTCAGCATCTTCAGCGAAGCGTTGGCATCGTCGGGCGTTCCCGCGCTCGATGTCGCGGCGCGTTACTCGGAATTGGGCGACGCCTTGCTGCCACTGATCAATCCCGCGGTCAGCGCCAAGTATGGCATCGAGATCGCGAGCTTTATCGTCGAGAACGTCTCGGTCCCACCGGAAGTCGAGGCAGCGATCGACAAGCGTTCGAGCATGGGCGCGATTGGCAATCTCAACGACTACGTGAAATTCCAAATGGCCGAGTCGATGACGAAGGGCGGCGACGGCGGAGGATCGCCCGCAGCGGCTGCCGGACAAATGGCGATGGGTTTCGGAATGGCGCAGGAGATGATGAAATCCATGCAACAACCGCCACCATTGCCAGGGGCGGCGGTCACTGCCATGAACGTAGTGCCTGCCGCAAGCTCCGCTGAACTCATGAGCCCGGCCGACGCGGCGCAGGTTCTCGGAGTCGCGGAATCGGATGTCATTTCATCGATCGAAGCCGGCGATTTGAAAGCCAAGAAAATTGGCTCGGTCTATCGCATTTCAAAGGCGGCTCTTGATACGTTTCTGGCCGAGTGATTCGTCATGGCTGAAGTCAGCGCGCTGAAAAAGCATCCCTGCCCGGAATGCGGCGGGGATGCGGAATGGGATGCCTCCAAAAAGGCCCTGGCCTGCCCGTTTTGCGGCACGGTCCTGCCTTGGTCCGACGGCGAGGATCCGATGGGTGCTGCGATCGTTGAACACGACCTTGAGGAAGAGCTTGCGAAAATTCCAGACGAACAGCGCGGCCTCAAAATGGAGTCGAAGTCGGTGAAGTGCGAAAGCTGCCAGGCGATCAGCATTTTCGACGCTAGCCGCGCCGCCCAACGCTGCGATTTCTGTGGATCACCGTCGATCGTGCCGGTGGAGAGCATGCAGGATGTGATCACACCCGAAAGCCTGCTGCCGGCGATGCTTCCCGCGACGCAGGTCCGAGACCAATTGCGCCAGTGGTATACCAGCCGCTGGTTCGCACCGAACAAGCTCAAGCGCTCCGCTCTAACAGATACGCTCCGTGGCATTTACCTGCCGTATTGGACCTTCGATGCGCACGTCGATGCCCGTTGGACCGCGGAGTCGGGGTATTACTATTATACAACTGAATCGTATCAGGATTCCAACGGCAAAAGCCAAACGCGGCAGGTGCGGCATACGCGTTGGGAAAACAGCGCTGGCGAGCTTGAGCATTTTTTCGATGACGATGCCGTGCCGGGAACGGTGGGTGTGCATACGGCCTTGTTGAGAAAGGTCGAACCATTCCCAACGACCCAGGACCTGAAACCCTACGATCCCGCCTACGTCCGCGGCTGGACGGTGGAGCGATATCAAGTCGATCTGCGGAAGGCTTCGGAAGTCAGCAAGGAACAAATGGACGCCACCATCCAGCAGCTTTGCTCGCGCGAGGTGCCAGGAGACACGCAACGCAACCTGGAGGTGGACTCAAATTATCAAGGCCGCACTTTCAAGCACATTCTCGTTCCAGTGTGGCTGGTGAGCTACACCTTCGGGCCGAAGTCGTTCCAAGTTGTGGTGAACGGCTACACCGGCAAGATGGCGGGCGAGCATCCGCTAAGCTGGGTGAAGATTGCGCTGGTGGTGTTGGCGGTGATTTTGGTGATCTTGATTATTGTGAGCTTGCGGTCGTGATCTTGACGGGGTTTTTGCTTGGAGATGTTATGAACCGGTAACAACCCCTTCATTGTTCGGCGTCATTGGTGGAAATGGTAATAGAAGCTGCCTAGATTCCGCGCGCGAAGAGCTGTTTCTTGGCTAAGGATTACGATTCTACGCATGGTACAAAATGACTCCTAACAGTGTTATTGAGCGATGGGTCGGGTTTTGGGGGTGTTAATCGACGGGTCGGTGATTAGGGCAAATGGCGTCCCGGAATTACCGATTTCGGAGTTGCTCGTTCATGTGCCGCTTATATCGGAGTCATGCTGGCGAGCCAAGCTGGAATGAACGGGCGAGGAACTGTTTTACTGAATTCGGGCAGCACGCTTAGCCGACCTTCGTTTTTTCAGTGAGATCACCTTCGATAAACTGATGAATCAAACCGGAAATGAGGGACTGATAGGGAACACCTTTGGAGGCTGCCACACGCTGGATGCCAACCATGTCATGATCGGATAGTCTGATGTTGATTCGTTTGTCTTTCTTGAACGTGTTCTCCGTGGCGGTCTTCAACTGTTTCAGCAAGGCTTTGCCGGGCTTGCGAAGCTCGAGAGCGCCACGGTCGTAAAGGGCTTCAATTTCTTTCTCTTCTTTGCTCAGTTTCATAAGTCTCTTTCCTTTTGATATTCCTTGGTGGCTTTCCTGCTCGGTATGATCGTGACCAGCCAAATGACATCTTCCCGAATCTCAAAGGGCACGATGTAAATGTAGTCATCGACGATCACGAAAAAAAACTGCTGGCCTGGATATTGATTCTGGTCGGGATGCTTGGCGACTTTCCAAATATCTCCGCGGCCAAGGTGAACGATGATGGCTTCAAATGAGATTTCCCGAGTCTCTTTGAGAAGTTCATTCTTTTTGGGGTCCCAGTCAAATCGCACCCAAAGAGGATGCCTTAAGGGCACACAAGATCAAGTTTATTTCCGTCCCAGCGGGACCGGTGGTAATTAGCCGGTTGGCGTGAGCCACCGGCACCAGATCCGTAAAACCATTCCGTCCCGGCGGGGGCGCTAACAGCACCGGAGCGTCGCACCAGGGCAGCGCAAAGCGGGCGCCCCTAAGGAGCGCCATTACTCCGGGCACCGCCGTTCACTCGCCGTAGAACGCCTGCCACGCGCAGGCGAAATCCCTCACGCGTGTGAGTCCCTGCCAGATCGACTGGGGTCCGGGAGCTCCATCGCTTTTGCGGCCCAGATGACCACCAAGTTTGCCGATGATCAAACAACCGTTTCCAACAAGTGCAGATTTATTTGCAGAAATTTTCCCAACCCTCCATGCCTCACATCTCGCCCTGATTTGTGTATAAAGATCAGGGTTTTCACCACCGGCTAATTTCCGATAGCCCTGCCGGGGTGAAAGAGCTGGGGCGAGACGACCCAGCCACTAGTGCATCGTCAGATAAGTAGCGGGCATATGAAGCGATGCCATTCTTCTGCGCGATTTGAGTTAGCTGGATGATTTTGTTGAGTTTTTCCGGGCCTTTGGTCCAGGTAAAGGGGCCGCATGTTTGGTTATAGGTTTCGA
>JANMJQ010000318.1:0-4009 GCA_031371445.1 Akkermansiaceae bacterium | reverse complement strand
CACCTCCCTCGCCGAGGCTATGGAGGTCAGAAAGGCTACGAGGCACAGATAAGCCGCCGTCCTTCGCTGCGGGCTTGTTCAACCAGGGGCGCAGTCGAAGTCTCCGCTATCGCTCCGACTCCGCAGCACCCTTTATTGTTCGGCTTACTGAATTCATGGCCACATGTTCCTCAGGAATCCATCATTGGTGGTCTTCCCGTCTGGCAGGTTGCTGCATAGGAATAGGACCCGTAGAATCGGCCGGTCGGTCGTTCCTACGACACGAAGATCCACTTTCCGCTGCTGGTTCACATCATCGCCCGCGTGAACCCAGGCCTGCAATTCTGGCAGTGATTCCACCTCCGTTGCTATCCGACTGACGACAGCACGATCCACGCTTTCCCACCAATAAATGTCCTTGGCCGTCAAAATCTCAAACTCACTGGAGCCGGATCCATACTCACCACCACTTGCGTTGACATCTCTCTTCAATCCTGGAAACCCAGCTTCGAGCTTGCTCTGCGCTTTATCAATGATCCAGCGTTCCGTCATCTTCGCGTTCTCTCGTCCCAGACTTGCAATCACCGCATCTGAACTTCCTAGGGGCGTTGCCCGAAAGATTACGACGCCAGCAATTAAAAGGAGAGGCAGGGATAATGCTGCAATAGATTTTGTGGTCTTTGTCATTTGTTTATCTTTCTGCCGAACGCTGAGCTCTCCGGTGGGAGGAAATAACGCCTAATAACTTTATGTCACAAGAAAACAAAATCGAAGCGAATGACCCAGACCAACAACGGACTTCCTCCCATCGGGAGCAGCGTCTGGTTGAACTAAGCCGCTGCGCGGCAGTGGTGTAAGATCTGTTAGAGATGCGGGTTGGCGTGTTGATGGATGGAGTGTTGCCGGGCTGGGCATCACGGTTGTCCTGCTATGAAAAACAGCAACACCGACCCCGACAACACACCGAATCAAACCCCGAACCGCCGTCAGAGCCAAACCAAAAAGGCGACAGCCAAAAAGCCGGACGACCGGACTGACGAGGCGGGCTACCAGAAGCTTCCGCACAGACTCCGCCCGTTCGGGGGATGTGCCCAGCGCGATCCGCTCAACTATGACTCCCATCCGTATCCTTCCATGCTGCGCTTCGCCAGGCACCTCGCCCTGCACTTCGACGCTCCCCGCACCCGGCACTCCTATTACCGCCAGATGCGTCTCGTCCACGAGTTCTGCCAGGCCGATCCCTCCGCCATCACCGAGGAGATGCTGCGCGACTACCTCCTGCACGTCAAAACCGTCAAACGCTGGAAGTCCAAAACCATCCGCCAGGCCGCTGCCGCCGCGAAGCTCTTCTTCGTGGGAATGCTCGATCAACAGGATTGGAAAGTCTTCTCCCAGATCCGCACCAGGGACGACGGCAGCCTGCCCGCCGTCCTGACCCGTGAGGAAGTGATCCGCCTACTCCGCCACATCCGCCTGCGCCGCTACCGCATCCCGGTGAAACTCATCTACTGCTGCGGCCTGCGCCTTTCGGAATGCCTTTCGCTCACCATCCACGACATCGACGCGAAGGGCGGCAAATTGTGGATCCGCAAAAGCAAGAACAACAAGGACCGCATGGTGCCCATCTCCCGGACCCTCATCGGGGATCTGCGCCGCTATTGGCAGGTTCACCGCCATCCGCTGCTGCTCTTCCCCAACGTCGGCCGCGGCCCGTGTCCGCCCGCCGACGTCGCGCGCCGCATGCATGAGGCCACCCGCCCGATGCCCATCAGCTCCCTGCAACGGCTCATCGTCGTGGCACGCAAGGAACTCAACATCCCGGTCTGCACCATGCACACCCTGCGCCATAGTTTCGCCACCCATCTGGTGGAAGCCGGTGCCAGCCTGCACACGGTCCAGGCGTTGTTAGGCCACAGCGGCATCAACACCACCATGATCTATCTGCACCTCACCCATCGCAGCGAGCAGGACTGCCGCGCGCTGGTGGAAGAGCTGTGCCGCGACCTGCCCCGCTGAAGCGAAGGTTCATGGCTGGCGCCGTCATTGACGCGCTGCGCCGCTTTTTGCCAAGCCATTTGCGTGAACGCCATCATGCAATGGACGAGGCGAAGCGGCGCGCCGTGTGGGCCATCAACCATTGCCGCACTGCGGAAATGGGCGGGCACCTGCATGCCTGCGGCGCGTGTGGCAAAAAGGAATTCCGCTTCCATTCCTGCAACCATCGCTCCTGTCCCCAATGCGGCAAACAGGCCACCGCGGATTGGGTGGAGCGCGAGTTGGGCAAGCGTGTCGGCGCGCCGTATTTCATGGTGACCTTCACGCTGCCCGAAGAACTGCGTCCGCTGTTCTTCATTCCCAATGCGAAGGAGGTCTATCAGCTCTTCTTCGCCGCCGCCTCATCGGCCTTGTCGGATGCGCTCGCCAACCCGCGCTGGCTTGGCGCCAAAACCAGCGGCTTCACCATGGTGCTCCATACTTGGAACCAGCGCCTGCATTTTCACCCGCATCTGCATTGCATCGTGCCGGGCGCCGGGATCGATGCCAGGGGCCGCGTGGTCACGGTGAAGAGCGCCAACTTCCTCGTGCCGCAACCGGTGCTGCGGATGCTGTTCCGCGCGCGCTTCCGCGATCTGTTAGAGAGCCTTGCCAAAGAACATCCGTTGCCCGACATCGATCCCGCGGTCTGGCACAAGGACTGGGGTGTCCATCTCCAGCCCCCGCAGTCGCGGGGCAGCGGGGAAAGCATCATCAAATACCTCGGCCGCTATGTCTGCCGCACGGCGATTGGCGATTCGCGCATCGTTGCCATCACTGACAGCCAGGTCAGCTTCCGCTGGAAGGACCGCGCCAACCATGACGCGCCACGGATCGACACGGTCACCGGCGGAGAGTTCGTCGCCCGCTACCTGCGCCATGTGTTGCCCCGCGGCCTGCGGGCGATCCGTTACCACGGCTTTTGCCATCCCGCGGCCAAGGCCAAACGCGAACGCATTGCCTTCCACACCGGACGGCCATTGCTACTTGGTCCGCCCGCGATCAAAGCGCCCAAGCCCCCGGCAACGTGTCCGTGCTGCGGCGAACCCATGATCCGCCTGCTCACGCTCCTGCCTGCATGGCGCGCCACACCCAACCGCGCCCCGCCCGACAAACTCCGTTCATGCGCATGAGCTTCATCGAACCCTCATCCAACAAGGTCTGTTCCGAATCTGCGGACAAGGTCGTGGCGCATCATGCCCATGCTGTGAAAAAGCGCTCCAAAACCAGCCATAACAGCAACCACGGCACCCCGGTTTCTCCTCTCCTGCTTGTGTCTTCAAGTCTTGTGTCTTGCGTCTCCGTCCCAGCGTGCGATTTCCACCGCTTCTGTTAGAGCGATCCGAAACACAAACCGCATAAGCCGCCGTCCTTCGCTGCGGGCTTGTTCAACCATGGGTGCAGTCGAAGTCTCCGCTACGCTCCGACTCCGCGGCACCCTTTATTGTTAGGCCACTTGGTCATTTGATCAATCGAGCACGGTCAAGGTAAATCGTGTAAGCACCATAACCCTCGGCAACGATGATGCCCTCGATACGGAGTCGTTCGCCTTTCTTGCGCGATGACGCTTCGGTGGTGGCACTGATAAGGTGGGCATGGATGACATGGGATGGATGCGCGGAATCACCTACTAGTTCATTTGGAATCACGATCTCGACAAGCGGAACGTCCCGCTCAATAGTGACGACAACATCGAGCAGCACGAATTGGCCGATGATCTTGTCTATCGCTTTTGCAGTGTTGCCAAGTTGATATAACTGTGAGGCCGTCAAGTGGTCCTTCGTGGGAAACCGAAGATCAAACTTATCGGATGCAGGATCACCGAAAGCAACGACGAGAGGCGCCATCAGGAGGGTGAGAATTAGCAGCGGTTTCATGGTAGTGGCTGTGTGTGATTTTGGAAGCGCGTGGCTAGTGGCCTAGACCCTATGGCTGCCAGCGATGCTCGGCGAGCCCTTTGCAGTCCGTTTGGTGATGGATTGAAAGTGGTGCGCTT
>JANMJQ010000258.1:0-6464 GCA_031371445.1 Akkermansiaceae bacterium | reverse complement strand
TCAGTTCGTGAGGACGCGCGCGCATCGTCAGATCGCCGCTCAGCACCGTGATGTCGGGCTTCATCGCGCTCGCAAGCGCAACGAACTTCGCAACGATGGCGGGCTCGACCGCCCCGAAGTGGGGATCGGACAGATGGAGGATGCGCGTCATGTCAGAAGACACGCTCCTCATTGGCCCAAGGTCGAGTTGAAGGCCAGCATCGAGAGACTGAGCCGGACTTTTTCCTCCAGCGCGGCAACATCGGAACCGGGAGTTCCATCCGCGTCTTCGATCGCCTTCAACACGCTGAGCCAATACACTGATCTGGGGTCGGAAGTTTTCTCGCTTTCCAAAAGCCGGATCGCCTCCACGCGATCCGAGCCGCGGGCCGCCTTCATCGCCATGGGATACGGTTGGCCCTTGGGCTGGATCACGAACTCGATGGCTCTGCGCAAATCGGCCGGCCGCACGGGCTTCAGAAGGAAATCGACGACACCATGGCGGATCGCACGCAGCGCGGAAGCGGGAACCATTGCGGCGCTGCACAAAATGACCGGAACCGGATTGCCTGCTGCGCGCAACGCATCAATCACGCCGATGCCATCCAATTCCGGCATGCGCAGGTCGAGGATCACCAAATCGATCGGCACCAGCGCGATGCGGTCGAGCGCCTGCCTGCCATTGGCCGCGGTCTCCACGGTGGTGCTGCGGTTGGACAACGCATAGGCAAAGCCCAGCCTCAGCGTGGGCTCGTCATCGACGACGAGCACCCGCAGCTTTTGATCGCCCGGGAGATCAAGCGAGGGGCACATCGATATAAAATTCTGTTAGATTTTCGGTTCGTTCGCGCAGGCCGATCCGGCCTTCATGGGCGCGCATGATTTCCCGCGAGATGAACAGCCCGAGGCCGACGCCTTCGCTCTTTTGGTCTGGCGCGCGGTAGAAGCGTTCGAAGATGCGGCTTTGGCTTTCCTCGGGAATGCCGGGGCCCTGGTCGATGACGGAGGCTCGGAGGTGCTCCGGGTCGGGTTTGGAAATGCGGAGAATGATCTTGCCGCCACTCGGACTATGTTTGACCGCGTTCGAGACCAGGTTGTTGAGCACCTCGTCGAGGCGCAGTGGATCGGCGAGCACCTCCGGGAAATTTGTTTCGCTTTCCTCCATTTCGATCGTGATCCCCTCCGCCTCCGCGGTCGCCGCATAAAGCCGGGCCGACCGTGCAAGACTGTCCGGCAGGGATGTCGGCACACACACAAGATGGGTGGCACCGCTCTCGGCCCGCGAAAGATCGAGCAGAGTGTTGAGCGTGGCCAGCAGCCGCTCGCAATCCTCGTTGGCGGACGTCACCATGATCCGCTGCATGTCATCGAGACGCGCGCTCCGCTCCTCGAGCAACAGATGCAGCACCATCCGGATGCCCGTCATCGGCGTTTTGATCTCGTGGCTGACCGTGGCCAGCAGGTTGGTTTTCAAATCGTCCAGCCAGCGGATGCGGGTCACGTTGTGCAGCAGCACCGCCCAGCCGGAGTGGCCCGTGGTTTCGGATTGGAAACGGAAAATACGGGGAAGATAGTAGAACTCCTCTTCATTGATCCGAAACAACAACGCCTCCCGCGGATCCTCCGGCAGGAAGTGGGCATGCGTGCTGCGGCAGTCGTCGAGAATGCGCTGGATCTTTAGCGGCAGGCGGCCGTGCACGCCAAGCTGCTCTGTTAGCTGTTCCGCCGCCGGATTGATTTGGACGATCCCTGAATCGTCGCCCAGAACGAACACGGGTGACGGGATCGCTTCCAGGATTGCGCTGTTCACCAGGTTGGCGCGTGACAGGTTCTCCTCGCTCTCGCCGCGGCGCGTCTTGAGTTCGGCCGCCATGTCGTTGAACGCGGAGACGACTTTCGAGAACTCGTTGCCACGGCCCGGCTGCGGCAGGACGAGTTCCAGGTTGCCTTTGCGGATCTCGTCAATCGACCGATGCAGCGCCGACACCGGATCGACCAAATACCGGATCAGTTGGAAATAAATCAACACCGCGACGAAGGTCCCGACCAACACGAAGGTGCCGATGAACAGCGAGTTCTTGGCCGATTCGTCCCCGACCGGAGGGGAAAGCCTCAGCATTCTCTCCTCGCCGAAGGTCAGCACGTTTTCTGTTAGATCGGTGAGCCGCTGGGTTTGCGTGCTCATGAAGCGCAGCAGGTTGGCGCGTTCGGTTTGCTCGACGGCGGTGTTTTTGAAAATTGTTTCGTAGCCGCCGAAATAACTCTCGAAGACCTGGTCGAGCCGGGTCACCACGCCCGCCCAGCGTTCGTCGTGGTTGGCGTCGAGGCGGATAATCTCGAGTTGGGCCTGAAGTTGCTTTTTGAGGTCATCATAGGTTCCGCGGTCCATCGGCTCGGCGGGTGCCGGTCCTGCCAGCGATGGAAGGTAAAGCGAGTTGACGGTCACCGTTAGGGTCCGCGTCGTTTGCGCGGCATCGATGACGCGGTATTCGTCATGCAAACGCGTTTCGTTTTTGCGGATGCGGGCCTCGAACCGACTTGCCGAATCGCGCAACAGGATATACGAGGCCGCCCCAACACCCCACAGGAGCAGGATGATCGTGAGTAAACCGTAAAGGAGCCTGAGGCGCAGCATGGATTCGCGGTGGGTGGGTCAGTCGATGCCGAATCGCTTCCGCTTCCGATACAACGTCGCTTTGTCGATCCCGAGGACCATCGCCGCGTCATGGAGGGAGGGAGCCCATGTCAAAACCTTGGTAAGGTGCGCCTGTTCGATTTCATCCAGGCTGTGCTCGCCGCCGATGCCCAGGAGTTCGCCGTCGGTGCCGGCAGCGCTGCTTGGCATCGGTGCCGGGCGTGGCAGATCGGTCGCCTCAATTTTCGGACCCTGGGTGAGGATCGCGGCGCGTTCGATGGCATTGCGGAGTTCCCGCAGGTTGCCCGGCCAGGTATGCCGCATCAGCGCGCTGCGCCCGCTTTCGCTGAAGCCATCGATCTTGCGGCCGAGCTGGTCGGCGAAGAATTCCAGATAGTCGCCCGCAAACTTTCCAAGGTCGGTGCTGCGGTCGCGCAAAGGCGGAACAGTTACGCTGATGACATTGAGGCGGTAATACAAATCCTCACGAAAATGCCCGGCCGCGATGCTTGCCTTGAGATCACGGTTGGTGGCCGCAATCACGCGGACGTTGACCTCCCGCACTTTATTTTCACCGAGCCGCTCGTATTCGCGTTCCTGCAGCAGGCGCAGCAGCTTCGGCTGGATCTCCATCGGCAGCTCCCCGATCTCATCGAGAAACAAAGTCCCGCCATCCGCCGCATGGACCTTGCCCCAGGTGTCGCGGATCGCACCCGTGAACGATCCCTTCATGTGGCCGAACAAGACGCTCTCTAACAGTTCTTTGGAAAGGCTCGGGCAACTCACCGTGACAAAGGGCTTGTCGCGCAAATGGCTGCGGTCATGGATCTCGCGCGCGATCACACTTTTGCCCGTGCCGCTTTCGCCAAGAATGAGAATCGATGCGGAAGTCACGGCGGAACGGAAGAGGATATCGAATTCCTCGCGGGTCTTCGCGTCGTCCGAGGTAAACCGCAGCGGCGGCGAATTGCGGTTGACCGCATTTTTCAACTCGGTGACCGTATCCTTGAGACGAACCACCTCACCCTGCGTATTGAGGGCCTTCTGGGCCTTGATCAAAATCGCCCGCAGTTGGTCGGGAGTGAAGGGCTTTTCCAAATAGTCGAAGGCACCCAGTTGCGTCGCTTTCACCGCGGTTGCGATCGATGCGTGTGCGGTGAAAATCGTCACCAACAGTTGCGGCTTCATCGCCACGATTTTTTGAAGGATCTCCAGGCCGTCCTCGTCGCCCAAGCGAAGATCGAGAAAGACCAGGTCGAAGTTTTCCTCCTTGATCCGCTTCAGTGCCAAGGTCCCATCTTCCGCCGTTTCGACGTAGTGGCCTTCAGCCTCCAGGGCCATTGAAGTGGTAAGGCGAATCGATTTTTCGTCATCAACAATCAGAATATCCATGGTGCGGGTCGGTTTTGTTTATCATTCCATGTGCCTTCTCCCCCTGAATCCGATCCTGCTTGGTTTCAAATGGTTACAAGGGACGACATGGCATCGGTCCAACGAAGATCGTGCAAAAGATTGAGCTCGTTAGGGCGTCCGTGCAAGATGCAATGCAAAAGGCACCGGTGTTAGGGCAATCTAACAATCGAATATCTTTCAGCATGAGAGGTTTGCGGGTTTTCCGGCACTTGGTCTATCGCTTGCAGAATCAGAAATTACTATGAACCCCATTCTGATCTCCAATCATACCTGCTGCCAATCCAGCAAATCCCCTGTGCGCCTGCTTACACTTTTAGGCACCGCATCATTGTTACTCATCGCCAGCCTGACTTCATCCTGTGAAACCACAAAGGGAGTCGGCCGTGACATCGAAAACGGCGGTGAGCATATTCAAAGAGCCGCTAGCCACTAAATCCGGACCAACGTCCGAAAAACCATCGGCGGTCTTACTATCCTGCCGATGGTTTTTCATCGCTTGGTCGCGGAACGTGTTTGGGGCCGGCCGCGCCACGGGTTCTTCCCCGCGAATGGCGGTCATCAGTCCCAGGCTGCCCAGGGCGAAAGAAACGGAGAAAACCCTTATCGATATTGGTTGCGTGGAATAAACGCTGCCCGTCCGGGAATTCAATGGAATAAGAAGGCGGGAAATCACTCCAACGGATTGAAAAATGCAGGCTGGCCTAACAAGGGAATTTGATGTATGAATCTCTTGCAAGCCGGCAAGAGCGGCTCGTCAATCCATTGAACTCATTTCGCTCCATCTTCGGAATCCTAGCGGCGCTGCTCGTCCAACTCTCGGTGGTGGCGCCGTATGTTTCCGCGGCCAAGATGCCTTGTGCGGCCACGGGGGAAGCGAAATGTCATTGCTGCAAGGCCATGGATTCGTGCCCATGCATGAAGACGGGCGGCTCGACCAAAGCTCCATTGCCGTCGGCCCTCCCCGACAAGGAAATGAAGCAATTGGCGGCGAATCCAACGGGCAACGTCGCCATACCGATTCCGATTTCGCCGGCTGTTGAACCCAAAGCACCCGCGCCGGACATCGGCCTCGTGGACCACTTCGCGGCTGTTCCGCGGGCGGTCGTTTTTTGCAGTTTCGTCATCTGATCAAGTACGCCGACAGACGTACTATGCCCTTTTGTTTGCGGCAGCTATGCCCTGCGACAAGAAGGGGGAGTTGGAAAATGATTCCAGCACTCAGATGAAACATGAAACAATTTATAACGATTTTGCCCGGTCTCCTCATGGCCGGAAGCCTCCTGCACGCGCAGGATGCCAGGCTTGTTGACGAGTCCTTCCTCGCTTCCGTGAGAAGTGAGGCCGTACGCAATCATCCGGCCGTGGCCTCCGCGAGACTCAAGGCAGCTGCCGCCGCGAATGACGTCCGGGGTGTCCGGCTGTGGGACGACCCCATGGTGGGCCTGACCCTGATGGCCGCCCGCGCCGACATGCGAGCCAATGACGGCGACATCCTGCTGAGCTTCGAACAGGCGCTGCCCAAGCCCGGCATGTATGAAGCCAATTTGTCCAAAGCCGGCGCGATCGAACGTGCTGAGTTGGAAAACTCCCGCATGTCCTCGCTCGAGGTCGGCGCGGCCGCCGCCAAGGATGCGATCGAACTCGCCCTCGGCGACGAATCCATTTCCCTGCAATCCGCCCAGCTCCAATGGCTCGGGTCGATGACGGAAAATGCCCGCCAGATGGCGAGCAATCCTGGTTCGACCAGCGTCGATGCGCTTCGCCTGGAAAGTGAACTCGCGCGGGAAAATCAAATTCTCGACGCCGCACGCCGCACACGCGGAAGCATCGCCCAACGCTTGAACCTGCGTCTCGGCCGGCCCTTGGAATCCTCATGGCCCACCTTGCGCTTGTCCCCCACCGCGGCTCCTGTGCCTGTCGCCGGTTCCGAAATCGCGCGGATTTCCAAGGTCAATCCCAAGGTGCGCGCGATGAAGGAAATGGCCTCCGCCGCCAACGCCGATGTCCGCATCGCCGACCGCGACCGCCTTCCGCAGTTCTCCGTGGGAGTGGAATCGTCCCTCTATTCCGGCGGCGATGTGCGAAGCCTAGGTGTGGGTTTGAAAATGAGCCTGCCCAACTTCAACCGCTCTTCATACGACGCGAAAATCAATGCGTCGCAACTTCGTGAAAGAGCAGCCGTCGAGGACATCGAATCCGCGCGCATCGAAATAGCGAGCAAGGTTCTTTCAACGGTTGCCGACGCCGCAAACGCCGCTGCCCAGGTCCGCGCCTATTCGGGTGAGATCTACACCCGTTCGCTTCAAGCAAGCCAGGCGGTCGAGGGCTCGTGGATCAGTTCGAAATCTTCGCTCACGGATCTTCTCGATTCCAAGCGCCAGCTTTTTTCCATCCGCCTCGAACAACGCCGCTTTGTCGCCATGCAGCGCGCGGCGCT
>JANMJQ010000203.1:0-36337 GCA_031371445.1 Akkermansiaceae bacterium | reverse complement strand
GTCCTCGTCATCAAAGGCGACCGCGTGGATGCGGATGATTTGCTGGTGAAGCTCGGAGCCTGAAGTTAAACTAAAAATAGAAGCATGTTCTCTTCTCTATCCGACGCTGCACTCTCGACACTACGGTGGTGGGTAAGTTGGGTGGCGGCAGGAGGATCTGGTCTCGGAGTATTCTGCGCTGTCCTAACTATCTTAACCACTCGAGAAACCTCACGGAGATCGTCGATAAAGACCGACCAATTGGAAGAAACTCTAGTTCAAACTAGAGCGGATCTCTTGTTAGCGGAAGTAGACGCAAAAGATGCACAGGAAACCGCTAGATTAGCCCACGCGGCATCACAGCCTAGGACACTCACTCCTGACCAACGAGCCAAGCTTGTCGCGGCATTCAAGGGAGGCACCAAAGGCAAGATTATAGTTAAGGCGGATCTGGGTGACGGAGAGGCCGAAACATATGCAGAGCAAATCCAAAATGCGCTCCTCGAAGCGGGCGCTGAAGTGGTCGAACAGGGCTATACGGGCATAGTGACGCTCCACCATCAGGGAGGCGCAATCTTGATCAAAAATCCTGCTTCGCCACCACCACACACCGCATTTGTTCAACAATGCCTCATGCAGATCGGATTGAAATACGTGCCTGGAAACGCTAGGGGCGCTGAATTTCCAGACGATGCACTAATCATTTGGATTAGTCATAAGTAAACGAATCCACCAAGTCGGCCCTGAATCCAAAGGGGCAGTGGATTCAAATGGTAGTTCCTCGCCAATTGACATTTCAACAGGCCAAATCCTTTGCACCTCCAAGATTGACACCACCTCCTAAAAGTGTTCACATGAACTCATGATTTCGCCAGACGCATCCCACGTTCTCGCCTTGGCCGATTCGAGCGGCTGGCAGACCTGCGTGGAGAAGTCGCGGGAAGAGCGCGGTGATAATGGGCAGTTTTTCACCCCACCGGCAATTGCTCGCTGCTTGGCCGGATGGTTCGTGCCGGAGGGATTCAATCGCCCATCGCTGCATTTGCTGGACCCCGGCGCGGGTGGCGGCGTGCTTACCGCCGCCATGGTGGATCGGATCGCCGCCATGCACGCCAGTGGATCTTTGCCTCTTCTGAAGGAAATCACCTTGGAAGTCTGGGAACTGGATGAAGCCTTCCTTCCCGCTCTCCGGCAGAACCTGTCAGCCTGCGCCGCACTGCTGGGCCAGGCCGGCATCCGCACCACTGTTCAGCTCAACCACGGCAGTTACATCGAGGGAGCCGCCCGCTCGCTTGATCAGGGTTTGTTCGGAACCACCCAAGCTCCGCGAGTCACCCACGCCATCCTCAATCCACCGTACCGAAAGATTGCCACCCGTTCGCGTGAACGAACCTTGCTGGCCTCGGTGGGCATCGAAATCTCAAACCTCTATGCCGCCTTTGTCTGGCTGGCAGTCCGCCAGTTGGCGGATGGCGGTGAGTTAGCTGCCATCACTCCCCGCAGTTTCTGCAACGGCCCCTATTTCCGCGAGTTCCGCCGCGAGTTGCTGCAAAAAACCAACTTCAGCCGCGTCCATATCTTCGACTCGCGCTTGGAAGCCTTCAGCCGCGATGACGTGCTTCAGGAAAACATCCTGTTCCACATCCGCCGTGGCAAACGTGGCAACGCATCCTTGCAGGTCTCGACCGGTTCACTAGATACCCCCGCAACAGCACTTGTCCCGCAAAAACGCTTCGTAGCCCCCGCCGATCCCGATCAGGTCATGCACATCACCACGGAACCCGACGCCACCGAGGTCCGTAGTTTCATCGACTCCCTACCCTGCAAACTAACGGACCTCCGCATCCAAGTCTCGACCGGTCCCGTGGTCGATTTCCGGCTCAAGGATTCCCTCGCCGATCACCTCGCCACCGGCAGTGTGCCTCTGATCTATCCGCACTGCGTAAAATCCGGTCGCGTGCTCGCACCGTCCCTCCGGTCCACCGACTACGGCGACGGACGCCTGAGCAAAAAACCCGTGGCCATCCACGAAAACGACGAAACCCGCAAGTGGCTGATTCACGCCGCTCGCTTCGTCCTGATCAAACGCTTCTCCTCGAAGGAGGAAAAACGCCGCCTAGTCTCCGGCGTCCTCAATCCCGCCGATTTCCCATCGGGTCTCGTCGGCATCGAAAACCACCTCAACTTCTTCCATCGCAAGCGCGCCGGCCTATCCGCCCCGCTCGCCCGGGGCTTCTGCCGTTTCCTCAACTCCACCGTGGCCGACCGTTATTTCCGCCAGTTCAACGGTCACACCCAAGTCAACGCCTCCGACCTCCGCTCGTTCCGCTATCCCGACTTATCCGCTCTGGAGCGGCTTGGAAAAGCCACCTTCGACGATACCCAGCAGAGCGCCATCGACCTTGCCATGACCGAACACCTCGGCGCACCCTCGTTCACCGATTCATGAGTCCCGCGTCATCCACACGAGTCAGCCAAGCACTTGAGCTTCTCCAGATGATCGGCATTCCGCGGGAACAGCAAAACGAACGCTCGGCCCTAACGCTTCTCGCCCTCGCCGACATCAAGCCTCGCAAACCTTGGAAAAGCGCCATCGCTCCACTCCGCCGGATCACCGAGATGATGGACTGGATGCGCGACTATTACGAAGTCCGCTACACACCCAACACCCGCGAAACGATCCGTCGCCAAACGGTCCATCAATTCGTCCAACACGGCCTGCTTCTTGAAAATCCCGATCAGCCCGAGCGCCCGATCAATAGCCCCAAATGGTGCTACCAGCTAACACCTGCGGCATTGAAGTTGATCACCAGCTTTGGAACGACCGCTTTCAAAATGGAACTCAAGTCATTCCTGACAAACCCAGCCACCGGCGATCTAAAAGCCCGTCACCGCAACCTCCCGCGTGAAATCGTTCGCTTGCCCGACGGCATGACCATCGAACTCTCCGCAGGTGGCCAGAATACATTGATTCGTTCCATCATCGAGGAGTTCACCCCACGCTTCGTTCGCAAGCCCCGCGTTCTTCTCCTCGGCGACGCCGCTGACAAAGAAGTTCTCAGCAACGACCTCGCATTGGCAAAGCTTGGAATCAAACTCGCAGCCCGCGGCAAAGCCCCCGACGTTCTCATCCACGATGTCGAACGCGACTGGCTCATCATAATCGAAGCCGTCACCTCCCACGGCCCCGTTGATCAGAAACGGAAAAACGAACTGACCCAACTCTTCGCCACTGCTCGTCTTGGTCTCGTATTTGTCTCCGCATTTCCTGACCGCAAAACTTTCACCCGATTCCACACCGCCATCGCGTGGGAGACCGAAGTCTGGATCGCAGATGCCCCGGATCACATGATTCACTATAATGGCGTCCGCTTCCTCGGGCCTTATCCAAACGAAAAAGCAATCGACGATTGACGCATCAAAGCCACTTGCTCTTCAAACTGAACACCCTTCGGACTTTTCAAAATTTCATTCCACTCCTACCTTGGCCGCCGCTGATGAAAGTTTTCGCCCTTGTTTCCGCCCTTTTCTCCGGGTTCCGCATGCTCGCGCAGGAAACGCCCGCACCGCCACCGGTTGCGATTCCCGTTCCTCCTGTCGCGCCCGCAGTTCCCGATGCGCCCGTCGTGCCGGAGATTCCCGACGATGGCACACGGGTTGCCGTTCTGGGCTATCATGATTTCGCGGAAGGTCTTCCGGAGACGGCGATGCGGATCCATACCTCGAAGTTCCGCAAGCAGATGGAGGCTATCCGCCAGCTTGGGATCAAGGTGATCACGTATCAGGAGTTCGTCGCATGGAAGAAGGACGGCACGCCATTGCCCGCGAAATGTGTTTTGCTGACTTTCGATGATGGTTGGAAATCCGCCTACACGGATGCGTTTCCGATTCTCAAGGAGTATGGTTATCCCTTCACCTTGTATCTCTACAAAAACTACGTGGACGGTGGCGGCAAGGCCATGAGCACTGCGATGATCCAGGAGATGATCCGCGCTGGCGCCAGCCTGGGCAGCCATTCCGTCAGTCATCCATTTCCCCAAGTGGTGAAGGGATTCATGAAAAAAGGTCCCGCGGCTTACGACGCTTACCTGCGCAAGGAGATGGGCGAATCCAAACAATTTCTCGAAACCAAATTCGCTCCCGCAAAGGTCAGCAGCTACGCCTATCCCGGCGGTTTCCACACCCCGGAAATGATCACGCTCAGCAAAGAGCTCGGATACGATTATCTGTTCACGGTCATCCCTGGAAAAATCAAACGCGACATGGAGAACCAGACTCTTCCCCGCTACATGATCCTCGGGAACTATGACAAGATTTTTGAAATGGCCACGACCTTCCATGAGTCCGGCCCTGCCAGCGTCGCGGACGGAAGCATCGCCCCCCCCGAGAAACTTCCCTATCCCGTGCTCCCCGAGTCCGGCGCGATCATCAACTCACGGCTTCCTGAAATTTCCGCGGACCTCTCGACCGTTCCGAACCTCGACCCCGCCACGCTCTCGATGAAAGTCGCCGGCTTCGGTGAAGTTCCCGCCAGCTTCGCTCCCGATAGCAAAAAACTTTCCTGGCACGTCAACCGCCGGCTCCGGCAACCGAATTGCCAGGTTTCCATCACGTGGAAACAAATCGGCGCGAAAACGTTTGAAGAACCACTCCGCTGGACATTTCAAATCGACCGCGAGTCGGCGTATCTGCCGGATGGGGAGTAGCTCCTGAAAACTCCGCCGCGAAAGATCACGGCGGAGCCTCGAATTCACGGATTCAATATTATTTCTTTTCTTCCTCCTCATCGTCCTCGTCTTCGTCATCCTTGCCGGCTTTCGCGCCGTCCTTGCCGTCTTTTTCGTCAGCCTCGTCGTCCCCGCCTTTTTTCTCGAGCTCGCGCGCGACTTCTTTGCCGGCGGCGTCGAACTTCACTTCAAGCTTCCCTTCGTTGTCCTTGAAAGCGGCTTCATATTTGACGCCGTCCTTGTCGGTCATCTTTTCGATGGCGATCAGTTTATTGGGGACTTTCTTGATCGCCGCCTGAACGGCCTCCGGAGCGGCTTCCAGGGCGATCACTTCCTCTTCGACAATCACGGCTCCTTCAGCGGAAACGGTGATCTCGTGTTGCTTGCCTTTGACTTCCCATTTGGCTTCGAAGGCATCGATGCCGTCTTCCTTCTCCGCCTTGATCACGGCGGGTGATTCCCCGATGGCTTTCTTGATCGATTCAGCGACCTTCGCGGGAAGCTGATCAAGCGTGAGGGATTTGTTTTTACCTTCCTTCGCCGATGCGGCAACAGGCAGGGCAAGGAGCGTGGCAATCATCAATGTTGTGGTTTTCATATTTCAGTTGGTTTGGTTCGTTGGAGTCGTTTCATTTCACCTGGAAGCGCTGGATGTAGCTGCCCGTGCCGTCACCGTGCGCACCCCAAGGGTGGCTCGCCGGCACGAAGGGAGGAACAAACCATCAACAAAATGGCGGCGGCATGGTATCTGGACGTGGGTTTCATGAAATTATTGGAATGGAGGCGGGTAGCTCAGAGGAGCGCTGTTCCCACCGAGAGTAGAGGGTAATTATGAGGATTTAATGACAGACAGCATCTGGTATTTTGGAATGAACCGCATTTTAAACGTCCGTTCGGATTTCAGGACCGATCAAAGGACCAGGCCGGAGATTTCCATCGGTCTTGCGCAACGGGTCAATCCATGTCACCCACTCCCCCGCGCCCGAGCTTGAAAATCGAAGCGCCTTCCTCTCCCACCCTCGCGTCGTAACCATCAGACCATCATGTTCTCCAGCCTTTCCGACAGCCTCGACAAGACGTTCCGCAATCTCCGTGGCGTAGGCCGCATTTCGGACAAAAACATCGCCGACGCGCTGCGCGATATTCGGATCGCGTTGCTTGAGGCCGACGTCGAATTCGGCGTGGCCAAGGATTTCATCGCCAAGGTGAAGGAGAAGGCAATGGGCGAAGACGTGCTCAAGTCGATCAAGCCCGGCGAGCAGATCGTCAAAATTTTCCACGACGAACTGGCTGTCCTGTTAGGCGGCGACCAGGCACCGCTCGATTTGAATCCTCCTGCACGCATTTTGATTTGCGGACTCAACGGTGCCGGCAAAACCACCACCGCCGCCAAGCTTGCCAACCGTTTGAAAAAGGAAGGACGTCGTCCGCTCTTGATCGCGTGCGACCTTTATCGTCCCGCAGCCATCGACCAATTGGCGATGCTCGCGAAGCAAGTCGATGTCCCCTGCTACACTCCCGATGCCGGTGAAACTGATGTGGTGAAAGTTGCCGGTGATGCGTTGGTGTGGGCGGAACACTTACAAGGCACAGTGCTAATTTTCGATACCGCGGGCCGCCAAGAAATCGATGAGCGCCTGGTGGCGGAGTTGAAGCGCTTGCATGCGTTTTTGAAACCGAAGGAAACCCTGCTGGTCGCCGACTCTGCAACGGGGCAGCAAGCGGTGTCGGTGGCGACGCACTTCGACGAGGCGGTTGGCATCACGGGAATCATTCTCACCAAACTCGACGGCGATGCCCGCGGTGGCGCCGCCCTGTCGATGCGCGCGGTCACCGGCAAACCGATCAAATACGCTGGTGAAGGCGAGAAGCTGGATCAGTTGTTTGAGTTTCATCCCGACCGTATGGCCGACCGGATCCTCGGCATGGGCGACATCGTGGGCATGGTCGAACAGGTCGCCGACAAGGTGAATGAGGCCGATGCGATGCGTTCGATGAAACGGATGCAGGACGGCAAATTCGATTTCACGGATTTCCTGGACCAGATGAAGATGATCCAGAACCTCGGACCGCTCGAAGGCCTGTTAGGGATGATGCCCGGCTTCAACAAGATCAAAAAGCAGCTTCCCGCCGGTGCTTTCGACACAAAGAAGATCAAACGCACCGAAGCCATCGTGCTGTCCATGACCCTCGGCGAACGCAGGAAGCCGGACATCATCAAAGGCTCGCGCCGCCAGCGGATCGCCGCGGGCTCGGGCACTTCGGTGATGGAAGTGAATCAGCTCATCAAGCAATTCGGCGAAATGCGCAAGATGATGAAGTCGCCCGGCAAGATGAAGGACATGATGAAACAGATGGGCGGCATGGGAAACATGAAGGATATGATGAAGGGCATGGGCGGGAAGTTTCCGTTCTAAGGAGGGAGAGCACACTTGTACTCCTTCGCTACCACTAACAGCTTACAAAGAGACGACAGGAGTGTCGTCACTCCTTAGGTGCCCGAGCCTTATTACATCTGCGGACCGACCGCATCGGGAAAGTCATCGCTTGCGTTGCGGATGGCGAAGGAACTCGATGGCGAGATCGTCAATGCCGACGCCTTCCAGCTTTATCGCGGCCTTGAAATCGTCAGCGCCGCACCTTCACGGGATGAACGCGGAGTCGTTCCACATCATTTGTATGGCGTTTTGGAACCGACGGAATCCGCCGACGCACAGGTTTATGTGAATTTGGCGCGGCCGGTGATTGAGGAAATCCAATCGCGCGGGAAGACTCCCATCGTCGCCGGTGGTTCCGGATTATACCTGAAATTTCTCACCCATGGCGCGGCTCCATTGCCAACCGGAGATGCCGCATTGCGAGCGGAATTGGATGCGCGATCCCTCGAAGATCTGGTTGCTCAACTGATGCTGTTAGATCCCGTCGAAGCCTCGCGAACCGCCCTTCAAAACCGACGCTTCGTTTCACGCGCTTTGGAGATTTGCATTCTCAGCGGCAAGAAGGCATCCGATCTCCGCGACCAATGGGAATCGCGGACTGCGGAAATCTCGTCGCAACTGCGCGGTGTCGTGATCCAACGCAGCCGCGACGACCTGCATGCCCGCATCGCGCTCCGCACGCGCACGATGCTCGATGGCGGCGCCCTGAATGAAGTCGCGGCGTTGGCGGAGGTTTCCTCCAACTGCGAGAAAGCCATCGGCTTTCGCGAAATCCGCGCGTTGTTGGCGGGTGAGATCGACCGCGCCAATTGTGAGGATCTCATCAACGCCGCGACACGGCAGTATGCGAAGCGCCAGGAAACCTGGTTCCGCCGCGAGAAATGGCTGGAGCCGTTTTGCCCGTCATCGTAATCAACCTCATGGAAACAAGGGAAATACCCAAGCCGCCTCCGCCGCTGCCGCCGACGTCATCCATCATCGTGACTTCCGGCAACGACATTGCAGGACATGACATCACCGCTTATCTCGGAATCGTCCGCGGCATCATTGTGAGAGCAACGGGCATCGGACGTGGATTAGTCGGAGGATTGCGCTCGATCGGCGGCGGAAATATTCCCGAGTTCGCCGCGGTGTGTGAAGAGGCACGCGCCCACGCCTATCAGATCATGCTCGACCATGCCCGCGAGGTCGGAGCCGATGCCGTGATCGCATTCCGCTACGATGCCACCGAGTTCATGCAAGGCTCCACGGAAGTCCTTGCCTACGGCACCGCGGTGAAGCTCAGCCGCCGGTGAGAACGCCGAGCAATTCCCACAGCGCCTTCTGGACGTTTTGAAATCCACGCGACTGGGGCACGGCATACATGGGTGTCCAGGGCAGCGGAGTTGATAGAAAATCGGCGGGTATGGGAATCATCGCGACGCCTTCTTTCCGGCAAATGTTTTCCACCCGCCGCAGGTGCCAGGCGGAAGAACAAACGCCCACCCGCTTCCACGAGTTCGCGGCGATGAGTCGCTTGTAGGCTTGGATTTCCTCGCTAGTCGTCCGTGGTTCCTCGAGGCGGCTGATCGCTGCTCTGGGTATACCCAGTTCCATCCAGAGGTCGGCCGTATCGTTGGCGAGCGCCCGGTTGCCACTGATGGATGTGATGTTGAGACCGCTTGCAACCAGGTGTTTCGCTTTTCCTGCCAGAAACAAGCGCGCGGGGACGATCAGGCGATCGCCCGCAGGACCCAACTGCGGCCTTTCGCTGGGTGTCGCGGAAGTACCACCACCGAGCACACAGATGACGTCGAAGGGTTCTTGGGTGCGCGCTTGCATGCCGCTCATCGCAACGTAAGGCGCTTCAAGTTTTTCTAACAGCCATGCGCCGACCCACGCATTTCCCGCCAGGGTGTAAATCGTCAACACCAACAGAACGAGGCCACGGTTCCAACGGCTCAGGCCCGGCCAGCCGGCGAGCGCGATCAAGCCGAGCCAGACCATGCCACTCGGCAATACCAGCAGCACGATGACTTTTTTCGCGATCAACAGCGAAGGAATCGACCACAGCAACAGAACCAGAGTTACGGCCGCGGGCAATAGCAGCCACAGCATTCTGGTGATCCGATTGGTCCGCGTCATCGAAGCCGAAGAAACACGTTGGCAGCGGGAAGTCCAGTGGTAGTAAGGGCGATCATTGGTCACGCAGTATCGCGGTCTCCCAAATTCAACCGGGGCGACCGGTGATCGCCCCTACGGTGCGAAGGCGCTCGTCACCGGCCGTCCCCAAAAACCTTCGGGCACCGGTATTCCTAACAACCATAGCGCCGTGGCCGCCGTGTCATACTGTACCACGGGCGCGGTGATTTCGAATCCCGGCTTCACACTCTTTCCCCACGCCACCCAAGGAATGGTAACGTCGTCCGAAGTGGGATCGCCGAAGTGAATGAAGCAAAGGTCGGGCTTCAGCGTGGCCACGTTGTCGGCAAACTCTTTCGCCACGCTGCCCGCCGTCACGTCCTTGGGGCAAACAAAAAGATCCACGCTCCCCGGTAAGACCAGATGGCGGAATTTTTCCTTCGCAACGAACATCGCCGTCACTTTGCCCTGGGCTTTTGCAAGGCTGAAATCGTCGGCACCTTCACCAAGCCCCGCTCCGGTTCATAGTTGTTCCAAGCTTGCCCGGCAACGTAATCGCCCGCGGCTTGCCTTGCCCAATGGCGCGATGTTGCTCTAAATCCACGGGTGCCCGCGTTGAACATCAAACCAGTCGTCGTCATTCTTGCATTTCTGTCGGCAATCGTTCCAGTGGGCGTGCTTGCCGCGGAGGCAAATCCGACTCCGCCCTTCGTGAGTGCAATGGAGGCGTTTCCCAAGCAGGAAGCCGCCAAAGGACTGGTAGGCATCGCCAAAAAAATTTCCTTCCGCGCCCACGAGCAGCCATTCCTTGTGGTGGCTTCGATCATCTTTCTGTTAGCGATCGTCCACACCTTCTTCGCGGTCCCGATCACGAAACTCGCCCACCGGGTCCAACATGCGCATGCGTCGGATGACGAGGTGAGCTTCAAAGCGACCGTCCTCCATTTTCTCGGCGAGGTCGAAGCGATTTTTGGAATCTGGGTGCTGGTGCTCATCATCGCGATGACCTGTTTCCACGGCTTGTCTGCAGTGGAGTCGTATTTCAAAAGCGTGAACTTCACCGAGCCCATGTTCGTGTTCGTGATCATGGCACTCGCCTCGACGCGCCCGGTCCTGCGTTTTGCGGAAGCCTGTCTCCGGCTTTTTGCCAGGCTGGGAAAGCAGACTCCCGGAGCCTGGTGGCTGTCCATCATGATGGCGGGTCCCCTGCTGGGTTCGTTCATCACCGAGCCGGGAGCCATGACCATCGCGGCGATGCTCCTGGCGAAAAAATTCTATCGGCTCAAACCGTCGCCCAAATTTGCTTATGCCACCTTGGGACTGTTGTTCGTGAATGTATCGGTCGGCGGCGTGCTCACCAACTTCGCGGCTCCTCCCGTGCTGATGGTCGCTTCCAAGTGGAATCTGACAAACATGGAAATGCTGATGCACTTTGGCGACAAAGCCTGTGTATCGATCGTGATTTCTACGGTCCTCTACTTCCTCTTCTTCCGCAAAGAACTCGCGGTGATGGCGGAAAAGGCGGGCGATCACGACGGCGACGGTGTGGGCGACCTGATTGCCGAAGACCGGCCCGTGCCGCTCTTTGTCACGCTGACCCACCTCTTGTTCATGGCATGGACGGTCGTCTTTGCGCATTACCCGCCTCTGTTTGTCGGTGGCTTCCTGTTCTTTTTGGCGTTCTCGCAAGGCACCGCCCATCACCAGCATAATCTCAATCTCCGCGGTCCGATCCTTGTCGGGTTCTTCCTCGCAGGCTTGGTCGTCCATGGCGGCTTGCAGGGCTGGTGGCTTGCGCCCGTCATTTCGAGCCTCTCTGAAATCCCGTTGTTCCTTGGTTCCACCGTTCTAACATCTTTTAACGACAACGCCGCGATCACCTTCCTCGCAAGCCAGGTCGAAGGCCTGACGCCGCATCTGAAATACGCCGTGCTTGCCGGCGCTGTCACCGGCGGCGGGCTTACCGTGATCGCCAACGCGCCGAATCCGGCCGGCCAGGCGCTGCTGGCGCGCTTTTTTGGCGATGGTGTTTCACCTATCAAACTTGCCCTCGCCGCGCTCATCCCCACACTCGTGGTCGCGGCCTGCATGTTGTTTTTTCCGGATCGTGGAATCGATGCCATGTTCGCGCCGCCCCCTCCCGCCGTGGAGGCACCCCATTGACCTATGTTCACCGGACTCGTTGAAGCCATCGGAACCGTTGCCGCGCTCGAAGCGAAGGGCGAACAGGCGCGGCTGACACTTGCCATCCCTTTCGCCAAGGAACTCGCCCTTGGCGATTCGGTTGCCATCAACGGCTGTTGTCTGACCGTCGCGGATTTTCTAACAGATGGCGTGGCTTTCGATCTCCTGGCCCAAACGCTGCGTGTCACGTCGCTCGGGGAGCTCGCCGTTGGCTCGACCGTCAATCTCGAACGCGCGATGATGGCCGGCCAACGCTTCGGCGGGCACTTTGTCCAAGGGCATGTCGATGGCACCGGCAAAATCATCCGCCTTGAGGCAAATGGCCAGGACCATATCCTCGCCGTTTCCTTGCCACCGGAAATCCACCGGCTGTGTGTCGACAAGGGATCGCTGGCACTGGATGGCATTTCCCTGACCATTGCGGAACTGCATGCGGACTCCGCGCTGTTTTGGATCACTCCCCACACGTGGCAGCACACCCATCTTCATGCCGCGCGAACCGGGCAGACGATGAACCTGGAATCCGACATGCTCGCGAAATACGTGGCCAAGCTTCTCAGCGTCGCACCCATCGCTGGACTCACCGTTCCACCGGCTGATCGTTGAGGTCGAAAACCGTCGTTTCCAGCGGCTCATTGGTGATCGGATCGTAGGTCTGCACCCAGCGCGCGCCGCCATGGTAGAGGATCGGCTCGGCATCAACGCCGAAGTAGCGGATCTCGGTGAGGTTGCCGCGTTCGTCGTAAGCGGCGGTCTGACGCGCGTAGCCGCTTGGCGCGAGCATCGGCTTGCCGTCAGTATCCTCATAACTGACTTCGACCAATTGATTGCGTGGATTGAATTTCCTCCGAACCTGGTGCGCACCGGTTTCGGTCTCGGACACAGGCTTGCCATCGCTTCCGAAGTACGAGGTCGAACTCTCATTTCCCGAGGCATCGAATTCACTCACCTTCCGGTGGAACCCGTTCGGCTGGTTCACCGGTTCGTCATGGGTGCCAAACCATGTCATCTCGACCAATTGTCCGAATTCATCGTACTTGCAGGTCGTCACGTGCGCGCCGCTGTCGTCGGCCGCGATCGGTTCGCCTTCAACACCGAAATAACGCTCTTCCAACTCGCGGTTCGCGGCATCGAACTTCTGCACGACCTTGTGAATACGACCCGATCCGAGCACCGGTTTGTCGCTGGTATCGAAATAGGCTTCCTCCAGCACATTCCCGCGCTCGTCCGTGGTTCGCGTCACCCGATGCGCTATCAGCGTTTGATTCATCGCAGGCTTGCCATTCACATCGAAATACCGGCGCTCCGTGAGATGTCCTCGGGCATCGAAAGAGGCCGTGTAGCGGAAATAGCCATTGCTCGAATTGACCGGCTTGCCCGCGACGTCCAGGTAATCGGATTGAATCAAATGTCCCATGCCGTCGAAGGTGTTCAGCCACTTGTGATATCCTTCTTCCAAGGCCATCGGCTTGAGCTGAGTGTCGAAATAAGCCGTCCCGATGACATTCCCTCGGTCGTCATAGGTCAGTCGCTCCATCGCATAGGGCGCGGTGGTGGAGAACTCCACCGGCCGGCCCCTGCCATCGAAATAAGTCTTTGAAACCACCTGGCCGCGGTTGTCGAATTCCTGCTTCCACTTGGCATAGCGGTATCCTTTCGTCGGCGCGAGATGCCCCGCGGCATCGGTGTAATGCTCGGAAATCTGCCACCCGTGCTCGTCAAAGCCACGGTTGATCTTTTGGATGGCCATGCCGGTGCGGTTGACTGGTTCGCCATTGATACCGAGATACGCCTCGGAGATTTCATTGCCCCGGTCGTCGAATTCCTGGACGAGCTTGTGGTAGCCTTCGCTGTTGAGCGCTTTTTTGCCCTCATGGTTGAAATAGATTTCCGACAACACTTTGCCGTGAATGTCGGATTCCCGTTCAAAGCGATGAACGCTGTCGGAGCGCCGGTTGATCGGCTTGTCGCCGGCATCGAAAAAAGCCTCGCTCGCGATGTTGCCGAGCGGATCGTAGGTGTAGCGGGTCAGGTGCTGGCCATTTGTCAAATCGTGGGCGCGGGCATTGGCGGCATCGAACATGCGCATCTCCGTTTGCTGGCCTTTTGAATTGTAGGCATAGGTGATGCGATGAAGGCGGCTTTCCTTCTCCACCACCGGCTCGCCCCCGACACCGAGGTAGGAAGCTTCGATCACGTTCCCCCGTTCGTCATAGGCCTGCGCCATGATGTGATAACCCGCGGCGCACAGGATCGGCTTGCGATCGGTGCCGAAATTCGTCCACCGGGTGACATTGCCACGACCGTCATAGCTGAACCGGGTTTCGTGAATACCATTCTTGTCGAGGCCTGCCTTGCCATCGGCGCCATAACAGCGCCATGTCAGGTAACGGTCGGCGTCATCGAAAGTCCACATGGTGCGGCTCACGCCATCGGCATCGGCCACCGGTTTGCCGTCGACACCGAAATAGGCGAGCTCAACCATGTTGCCCCGGTCATCATACTTCGAAACGCAACGGTGCCAGAAATCCTTGGGATGGCGCGCAGGTTTCCCGCCCGGATCGAACAACATCGACTCAGTCAGCCGCGAGGCGGAGTCAAACACGTAGCGGATGCCGTGATAACCTTCCGCCATTTGCACGGGTTCTCCATTCACCCCGAAGCCGCTGCCCCCCACTTGGCGGCCCAGTTTGTCGTGCTCAAGGCGCAATTCATGATAGCCGAAGCCGGGGACCAGCACCGGCTTGCCGGCGATGTCGAAAAACTTCTTCGCCAACAAGGTGCCATGTTCATCGTATCCCGCGCGGAAAATCGCAAACCCATCGAGGCGGGTGACGAGTTCGTGGTCTTTCCCGAGAAACCGGCGCTCGATCACATTGCCGGCTTCGTCGTGATGCAGTTCCTCAACCGCATAACCGAGCGGCCCCGTGGTCGGGTTGCCGGCAATGTCGAGGAAGCGATAAAAGGCGAGCCGCCCCTTCGCGTCGTATTCGAGGCGGCTTGACGCGACGGTGGCGCCGGTCTCCTCGATCGTCTCGCCATCGAGTCCAAGTGCCGATTCGCCGGTGACATTGCCCATCGCATCGCGCGTGTAGCGAACCACCGCTTTGCCATCGCGGTCCGCCGTGGGGTCACCCCAGGCGTTGCCATAGCTTTTTTCGATGACATAACCCTTTTCATCGAGTTTCACCCGCCAACGGGCAATCTCGGTCTTGCCCGCGCTAGTTCCCGAATCACCCAAGGCCGAGCCCGATCCGCGGCGGCTGACAGACGCGGAATCCGCGGCCATTGTCTGCGCCGAGTCGCGGCTGGGATTACGCAGCTCGATCGACTTTCCATCGGCCGAATACACATGCCGCAGGATCGCGCGGCCCGTGACATCGTAGATTTCATGCGCCGCCACGCTGCCATCCTCGCGATATTTCACCACGACCGATGAACTAAAGCGAGAGTAGCCGAACTCCGCGCCATCGACGAAGGTTGCATCTGTTAGAGCAAATGTTCCGGGCGTGCCGTGACGGTTGATCGCCGATAATTTCCGCACCTTGCGCTGCGACTCCTCGATTTGAAAGGTCAGGTAGCGCTTGTTGAATTGATCATCGCTGACTGCTCCCGATCCCTCGGGGACGCCATGGGACAAGGTGAAATGTTCATACCGGCGGGTTTTCACGCGGTAATAATCCCAAGTCCATACCCCGGCTGCTAACAGAATAAGTGTTAGACCCGCCGCGATGCCCTGGCGCACGCGTTTGCGCTTGTGCTCGCGTCGCGCGAAGGCGTTGAAACCGAGCCCCGTGATTCCTGCAACCGCCTTGAGAAAGGCCACCGTCCAGCCATCGCCGCCCTTGCGCAGATCCCCTCCAATGGGTTCCACCGGCTCACCCGTGGGTTTGCCATCCAAGCCGATGCGTGTCTTGAGCGACGGCGGAAAGCATTCGAGATCTTCCTTGCCGGGAATGGTGGCGCCATTGGGCTCGCCTGAAACAATCAACGCCAGGATCCGATCCTCGCGCCCCATCGCCTTGAACGTGCGCACCTCTTCATCCACCCATCGCGACTTCGCGGAGTTCGGCGAACAAAGGACGATCAAATAACGCGAAGCCTTCAACGCGTCGGTGATCGTGCTGCCCAGGTCCGAGGCGAGCGGCAGTTCGTCGCGGTCGCGGAAAATCGGGAAGAGTTTTTCCGGAATCGCCCCATCCCGCCCCGGCCGTCCCCGGAGATCGCGGGGAATGGAATAATTTTCCAAGGCCCGGTGCAGCTTTTTGGCAACGGCCACATCCCGCGATGAATAGGAAATGAAGGCCCAGAACCGATATTCCTGTTTTTCGTCCGCCGGGCGTTCCATCGCGCAAAGGCCTAACAAATGACCGCCCGGCCGCAAAGCTTTTGAAGCGTTCCCGCTTGCGGGTGTTGGCCCCGCGGCGACAATCCGCATGACCCCGCCGCCCATGACACGCTTCCGCCCATGCATCGACCTCCACCAGGGCACGGTGAAGCAAATCGTAGGCGGCAGTCTGCGCGACGATGAAACTGGGCCCGTCGAGAACTTCGTCGCCGACAAAGCCGCCGGCTGGTTCGCCGCAAAGTTCCGCGACGACCAACTGACCGGCGGGCACATCATCAAACTCGGACCGGGCAATGACGAGGCAGCGATGGAAGCGCTCGCCGCGTGGCCCGGTGGATTTCAAATCGGTGGCGGCATCGCGGAATCCAATGCCACCCATTGGCTCGATGCGGGTGCCAGCCATGTCATTGTTACCTCCGCGCTGTTTGATGCGACCGGAAAATTCCAGCAGGAGAGCCTTCGATCGCTTTCGCAAAAGGTCGGCAAGGACAAGCTGGTCATCGATCTTTCCTGCCGCCGGACCGCGAGGGGCTGGACGGTGGCCATGAACCGCTGGCAGACGCTGACAGATCTAACAGTTAGTCACGACGTCCTCGATTTCCTCGCTCCATTCTGCGATGAGTTTCTGATCCACGCCGCCGATGTCGAAGGTTTGTGCCGGGGGATCGACGCGGAGCTAGTGGCGCTGCTCGGCACCTGGGGAAAGTGTCCCGTCACCTATGCCGGCGGCGCCGCTTCCATGGATGACGTGCGGATCGTTGAAGCGGCGGGCAATGGCAGCGTCGATGTGACTGTAGGCAGCGCGCTGGATTTGTTCGGCGGCCATGGAGTGACGTATGCCGAGTTAGTGGCTTGGAATCACCGGCCTCACCTATGAAAAGTTATTAGTTATTGGTTAGATGTTATTAGGAAAGAATGAATAACTATTAACCAATAACTAATAACTAATAATTAATAACTTCACATCATTTCTTGAAATTTTCCCATGGCGGCTCAATCTGCCCGGATGAAAACAAACCCGATGATCGTTTTGGCGGCGGCTGCATCATTGCTTGCCATCAGTTGCGGAGGACCCGCTCCAGCGCCACATCCCATGACCCAGGAATCCACGGTGACGACGACAACCTCCGTCAGCGAAACCGCACAAGCCTTGCTTGGCGCCGTGAACGACGCGCGTCACAACGCAGGCCTGCCGACACTGGCAGGGTCTGCGGAATTGGTGGAGTTAGCCCGCATCGACAGCGATGCGGTGGCGGCCGCGAATGGAAGCCCGGTTACCGGCGCGCAATATATCCCCCGCAAGGGCGGTTTTATGAAGGTTGGAAAAATGCGCGGCGTGCTGAAAGACCGCGGACCTAAAACAGCCCAGGTCTTTGTCGAATACTGGGCCAAGGACCGGCGCGACGTGCTATTCGGCAATGCGAGCCATGTCGGCGTGTCGGTCTCGAAAACAGCGGATGGCCGCTTGGTCGCCGTCGTCATGACAGGGACCCCGTGATCCGGGCGAAGGACGCGCTTCAAGACTTCAACGATGATGATTGAAGCGCGTTTACAGCCGACTTGGATCGACGCCCACAATCATTTGCACGATCCCCGGCTGCCCGATCCGGCGGGTATTGTTGCGGAAATGAAACGCGCGGGCGTCTCGCGCTGCGTGGTGAATGCGACGCGTGAATCGGACTGGACCGCGGTAGAATCACTGGCACTCGCCGAACCGGATTTCATCATCCCAATATTCGGCATTCATCCATGGCAGGCACATACCCCTCAACAGGGTTGGGAGGAACGGCTGAAAAATCTGTTAGAAAAGCACCCACAGTCTTCGATCGGCGAATGCGGTTTGGATGGCTGGGTATCGGAGCCGGCGATGGAAATCCAAGTGCCGGTTTTCATCGCACAATTGAGGATCGCCCGCGACCTCGGCCGGCCGCTATCGATTCATGCCTTGAAAGCCTGGGAGGAATTGTTCACAGCCTTCGCGGAAGTTCCACCGCCGCCGAGCTTCCTGATGCATTCGTTCAACGGCTCCATCGAAATCGCCCGGCGTCTGGCGAAACTCGGCGCGTACTTTTCCTTTTCCGGCCATTTCCTGCATCCCCGGAAAGCGGCGCTCTTGGAAGTCTTCCGGCAACTGCCGGCGGATCGTATTCTGTTAGAGACCGATGCGCCCGACATGCTTCCACCGGACGAAATCATCACCCATCCCCTGCCTGATCACCGCAATCATCCCGCGAACCTGCCAGCCATCGGCAACGCGCTGGCAAAGGCGCTTGGCATGTCGGGCGAGGCCTTGGCGGAAACCACCCGGGAAAATTTTGGACGCTGCTTTGCTTAGAAGCCAGCAACGCAAAGGAGCGCGTTCATTCTGAACGCTGGGTGCGGCGGACATGCTGTCCGCCGTTGCTCTGAATGCCATGCGAGTGACACCCCGCTCAATTCTCGGCCGACAACATGTCGGCCGGGCCCAGTCGACAAAATGTCGACGCTCCTTTCCCTCCCCTCACCCGATTGCCTTGCACGCCGCTTGCGCGACACTTAAAACAGCGCCATGGACCTCGCCGATTTCCGCAAAGAATACACGACCCTCGGCTTGCGGCGGAAGGACATGGCGGCCGATCCATTCACGCAATTCACCACCTGGTTCGCCGAGGCTGTCGCAGTGAATTATCATGAGCCAAACGCAATGACCCTCGCCACGGTTGATGCCAGCGGCCAGCCGAGCCAGCGGACTGTCCTGTTGAAATCGTTCGATGCGCAGGGCTTCGTTTTTTTCACCAACTACAGCAGCCGCAAGGCCGTTGATATGGAAACAAACCCGCGCGTCAGCCTGCTGTTTCCATGGATCACGATGGAGCGCCAGGTGATTGTGGAAGGGACCGTCACGAAAGTTTCCTCAAGCGAAACCGCCGAATATTTCGCGATCCGGCCGAGGGAATCGCAGATCGGCGCCTGGGTGTCGCATCAGAGCGAGGAAATCCCGTCGCGCGAATATCTAACAGCCAAACTCGACGAGCTAAACGCGCGCTTCAAAGGCCAGGAAATCCCGCCACCGCCGTTCTGGGGGGGCTATCGGGTGAGTCCGTCACGCGTCGAATTCTGGCAGGGTGGCGCGGCGAGATTGCATGACCGGATTGTTTATCAGAGGGACAATGAGGCTTGGTCGATGATCCGGCAGTCTCCTTGACGGCAGGCTGGCGCGATTCATGCTTAGTCAATTGCATGCAAGACGAGGAGCTGGATACCCACCACAAGGCTGGTCGGTGTGAACCTGATGTATGGCGCGTTTTTCCTGACCGTCCTGATCTCCGACTACTTCGAATATTACCGTCTGGCGACGTATCTTTCATGGCGGACCAACGAGCGTGTCGGGATCGTGCTCGGCGCGCCCAGTTTAATCGAGTTGTTCGAGGAAAAATACTATACCCAGCTTCCCGGAGGCATCCTCGAATCGTTCGGCCGCCTGTTTAAACGCCTTATCCTGTGAGCCCGCCCGCGTCACAGCATCCGAATTTCCACAACAGAATGAAGAGCAATCCGCTCCGCGAATTCAGAGGTTTTCAGGTATACCTACTTGCATATCGGCTGACCGGTACCACATTGGCGTGCGCCACGGGCTTACGTCCGTTCGTGACGTAGTATCCTACCATCATGAACACCGAGACGGGCCCGACAGCCATACAACCAGACACGCGCCAAGGCGGATCCTCCATTCGCTTTTGTGCGGGGACATCATGTTCGTTCTAAACCCGGACGGTGGTGTGATTCACTCCGCGGTTTACATTGCCGACGACATTGTGTTCACGAAAATCGGAGCGAACTTCGCGCAACCGTGGATCCTGATGCGGATGGAAAACCTGTTGCACGTTTATACCCTCAACAAAGAACCAACGGCCGTGTTTTACCGTCACAAGGATACCTGAACCAGCGGCCGGGCAATTTAAAGCACCGATTCTTCGGCTACCGGGGCCAGATGTTTCAAACACCCAGTGCGGCCAGGAGTTCATCCAACGGGACGCTTGCGATGGCAGTGAATTTGTCGCTCATCGCATAGGGCAGAATCACCTGGTCTCCATGCAGTATCGCGCCGCAGCTATAGACGACATTGGGCACGTAACCCTCCCGCTCCATACCTTCGGGCGATATCAGCGGCTTGCGCAAGCGGCCAATGACTTTGGTGGGATCATCGAGATCCAACAACGCCGCGCCGATGCAATATTTCCGCATCGGTCCGACACCATGGGTCATCACCAGCCAACCGGCCTTGGTTTCGATGGGCGAACCGCAGTTGCCGATCTTGACGGCCTCCCACAAGCCATCCGGACGCATCAGGATTTCCGGATTGTTCCAATAATGCGGATTGTCGGAAAACATGATGAACAGGTTCTCGTCATCCTGCCTGGATAGCATCGCATATCTTCCATCGATCTTGCGGGGAAACAGCGCCATGCCTTTGTTCTGCACCGCGCTGCCGTTGAGCGTCAGCACACGGAAGTTCAGGAAATCCTCGGTTTCGATCAACTGCGGAAGGATCGCCTTGCCATTGTAGGCGGTATAAGTCGCGTAGTAGATGACGGATCCATCATCCTCAACGAAGCGCACGAAGCGGGCATCCTCAATCCCGTTGCTCTCGTTGGGAGATACCGGAAAAATGATGCGCTCGCTGATACCGAGCTTGGAGGGAAACCGAAGTTCGTAGTTTGAATCGGCGAGCCACTGGACACAGTCGAGCGTGCGCTGGAGTTCGTGGGTCGGCGGTTGGTTGTCGTGGCGCACGGTTCCAACACTCTCATTCAATTCGCTGCGGGTGAAATAATCGCCCAAAGGAGCCATGACCGCGTTGGCAAAATCATTGGCAAATCCCATTTCATTGAATTTGAGGATAAAGCTCTTCTTGCGATAACTCGGATTGGGAACGACGTGCGGCATCGCGACGTAACGCGACACGGGATCGAGACTGATATGCCCAGTTGGCGCCACGTTTCCGGAGCGGAATTCGATGGACGAGATATGCCCTTCCCCCGTCGCTCTCAGGCTCATGATGAATTTCAGTCCTCCGTCGGGGACCTCATCCTGGTCGGGATGGGGCACGATCGACGGATTGAAAAGCGCCGCGGATTCCAGCGAGTATTCGCCGGAAAACAAGGCTCCCACCAACAACTGCCGCGTCCGCGAGAGTGCCTTTTTGCTGACGATATGCGGCCGGATCTTCGTATAATGATCCAGCAGCAACGCTTCGATGTCGTAATGCCGGGCCTCGAACTCTCGATGCACCGCAGCCAGTTCGAGTGTGACCTGCTTTTCGGTCATCGCCATCGCCCGCCCGAGGACGGCTTTTATCCGGTCTGGATCTGAAGGAATGAATGGCCGGATGATCACGCGCGCGCTGTCCGGCATCAGCATTACTTCATGGCGGTGGAGGTGGATGGGCATGTGCTTAAATGTTGGGTGAAGAGGTCAGGTGATGTTCCGCGTGAATCATGTCGGCAAGCGCCAGTTGAAATGCCAACGATGACTCAGCACCCTGGTTGGCGTTCACACGGTCGTGATGAAGGCCGTCGCCACAGCCGCCGCTAACGGAATCGTAAAGCGGAACACCTAGGTCATTGCGGCCAAGGAACCATTCGAAGGCGCGCTTGGCTTCGTTCGACCAGAATGAATCGTTCGTCGCACGGAATGCCTCGAGGCACGCCGCGACCATCGCCTGCGCTTCAACCGGTTGCTGGTCGAAGTCCGCGCGCGCGCCATCTTTCATATAGAAGCCGTCGCTTCCAATCGGACGGAAATGCCCGGCTTGGGTTCTCTGGATCGACACCAGCCAGCGCAGGGATTTCAAACCGGCGGCCAGCGCATCATCGTCGGGTATGGATGTGCCCGATAGAATCAATGCCTGGCAAAGCCGCGCGTTGTCATAAGTCGCGGAGGTTTCGAACCATGGCCAATCCTCGGTTGCGCATCGGTTCCAGAGATCCACCAATTTCCGCGTCAGCAATTGGCGCATCTCCAGAATTTCACCCTTGTCGGGATGCTCGCGGAGATACTCATGAATTCCAAGCAGCGCGAATGCCCAAGCCCGTGGCGAAGAGAATAATCCAACCGGCGGCAAGCCGCGTTCGAAAAGCTGCATGCTCAACAAGCGGTGTCCCGGGTTGCGCGAACGGCCTGCCCCAACGCCCACGGACCACAGCGCGCGCGCATGGCTGTCTTCACTGCCAGCATCCTCAAGCCAATGCCGCCCATGGCTCATGAAATTGCGGAATCGCCCCGTTCCATAATCGAGGGCGGCCGCGAGGAATGCGAGATAACTGGTGGCACGGCGGTCAAGATCGCCGGGCTCTTCAAGCATGTTGCAGAGAATGTAAGCGCGGGCGTTGTCATCCGTGCAGTAGCCTTCATGGAAATTGGGAACGTTGAAAATCGCATGTTGGAAAATACCGGTCCCATCGCTCATGCGGATGATATGATCGAGCCGCACCGGCGGGAGATCATAAGGACGGCTCGCGAGGGTATAGCCCGCGAAAGCCGCGCGCGGGGCGGTCTTGCGGTCGGATTTGGCCCGTTGAAATGAATCCAGATATTGCCGGGCGGCGGCAGGCCAAACCATTTCGCGTCCCATGCGGTAAGCCTCGTTCCGCGTTCGCTCCATCAATTCGGGATCGTCGAGGAAATTGCAAACCGCACCCGCAATGGCACCGGGATCACGGAACGGAACCAACGCACCGCGACCATCGGCAAGCAGTTCCTTCGCGTGCCAATACGGCGTGGACACCACCGCTTTGCCCGCCCCAAACACATAGGCAAGCGTGCCCGAGGTGATCTGTGCTTCGTTCAAATACGGCGTCAGATAGATGTCAGTCGCACCGATGAATTCCGCAAGGTCGGCGGATGAAACGAAACGATTATAAAAGATCACATGATCCTTCACGCCGCGCTCTTCAGCCAGGCGCTCAAGGCCAAGCCGGTAATGCTCACCCTCACGCGCCACGAGGTGCGGATGCGTTGCCCCAAGTATGAGGTAAACCACGTTTGGATGCTGCCTGACAATTTCCGGCAATGCTTCGATGACCTGCTCGATCCCCTTGCCCGGCCCCAGCAGACCAAAGGTCAGCAGCACTTCGCGACCGAGCAAACCGAATTGATATTTCGAAGCTTCCGTATCCGCGAAAGGAATATCGGGAATGCCATGAGGAATCACATCCACCTTGGAATCGGGAACGCGATAGGTATCCCGTAAAATTTCGGCACCCTTGCGGGCCATCACCACAAGCCGGTCGCTCCGCTGCACGAGCTCATCCATCACCTTTCGTTGCGCGGGATTTGGATCCTCCAACACCGTATGAAGGGTCGTCACCACCGGCATCCTGACTTCCTTGAGCATCGCCAGGATATGGCTGCCCGCAGGACCGCCATAAATGCCGAACTCATGCTGCAGGCAAAGAACGTCGGTATTATTGAAATTCAAAAACTCAGCCACCCTGCGATATGAATCGATATCCTTTTCCAAAAACTCGAAACGAACCCGTGGTGGATATTTATAACCTTCGATCCGGTCATTCACCGCACCGGCAATGCATTCGGCGTCTGGAATCGAAGCTGCGACCGCCTCGCAAATATCATGGGTGAAGGTTGCAATCCCGCAACGCCGCGGCTCATAGCCGCCTACAAACGCAATCCGCGCGAGTTGGGTTATTCCGCTCAAATCACTCCTTCCCTACAAAACGACTTCGCCATCCCTCACAAGACGCCATGCCGGGCAACTTGCAATGCAAAGTTTCGCTTTTCGGCTCTGGAACTGGAGCCGATTCAATCCTCCATCGCACGCGCCTGCGAGCCCATCTTATCGACCTTGCTCCAGTCGATGTTGCCTTCGTCGCGATGACGAACCACCGCGAAGTCGCCGGTTTGTCCAATCGGGCTCAACGCGATCCAGCGGCGGCTTTGCCATTTCTGAAACCATTCCGACACTTCCTCCGGGGTTGGTTCGCGATCGGTGGGGTCTTCGAATAGCGATGCGAGCGTGCCGCCGTTGCGCAGGCGATTCAGCAAGACCAGTTCCACGGGATCGATGCGGCCCTGCTCCGCACCGCCGTTTTCACCGCGCCACACGGCGATGGCGACGCGCTCTTCCTCGTCAGGAGCGAAGGTCTCCCAGTCCTTGCAAAGATCGGCCGGCACAGGCAGCTCTAACAGCTTCACGTGCGGTTGCAGGCCGAGCCTGGCGACCGCGAATTGATCGGCCGGCACAGGTTCCCATTCGGCCGCTTCGTAGATCTCCATGTATGAGTATTCCAGTCTTGCGATCGCGGAGAACCAGCGCTGCTTCGTCCCGTCGATGCCGTCCCAGGATGCGGCGAAATCCGGCAAGCGGCTGCCGAGATGCCGCAGCGTGAAACTTTCCGACGGACAGGTGCGCAGGTAATCTTCCATCAACTGCCAGAACACATCTTCCCCGGCCATTTTGCGGAGGATTGGAAAATCTTCGGCGATGGAATCGAGGACACGGAACCAATATTGGCGATGATACAACTCCAGCCGTTCCGCGGACGAAAGACTGTCGTTGCCTTTCATCAATTCTTCCGCCTTCGATAGAAATTGTTCGGAATGCGCTTCGTCGGAGGCTGGCAGTTCGGTGCTGCGCCGGCTCTTGCCGCGCAAGGGCATTTGCAGGGCCGCGAAGAACTCACGCTGGGTTTGCTCAAGCGGCCTCATCGTTCGCTTTCTTTAGCAGCGCCGATTCGCGCCAGGTTTCGGATTTTTTCGCTTCGGTCCATACCTCTTCAAACGAGGGAATCCGGCCATCCCATTCCAACAGTGTGGCAACAACACCGCAGCGCTCGATGGCGCGTTCATATAATTTCCATACCGGATCCACTACGGGATGATCATGGGTATCGACGATGAATCTTTCGTATCGCGAATGCCCGGCGATGTGGATCTGGGCGACGCGCTCCGGTTGGATGAAATTCACATACTCCAGCGGATCGAAGCCATTGTTGATCGACGAGACATAGATATTGTTCACGTCTAACAGAATGCCCACATCCGCGCGCTCGCTAACTTCGGCGAGGAACTCCCACTCTGTCATTTCGTTGCCATTGAACTCCCCGTAGCTGCTGACATTTTCCACCGCGACGGGGATTTCCAGAAAGTCCTGCGTCATCCGCAGGTTTTCAGCGGTTTTCTTGGCCGCTTCGAAAGTGAAGGGAATGGGCAACAGGTCATGGCTCATGCTGCCATCGATGCTGCCCCAGCACAGGTGATCCGAAAGCCAGGGAGTCTTGGTCCGCTTGACGAGGCGTTTGAGGCGCTTCAAGTGGTCGCGGTCGATTCCCGATGCGTTGCCCGGATACAAACCAACTCCGTGCTGGATCACCGTGTATTGCTCGAGGATCAGGTCGAGGACTTCCAGCGGGCGCCCGCCATCGACCATGTAGTTTTCCGAAATGATCTCGAACCAGCCGACAGTGGGCTTTTCCGAGAGGATGTGCCGGTAATGCGGCGAGCGCAGGCCGATCCCGGTCGCCAACTCAACGCCGCCGGTGAATCGGGATGAGGGCATGGTGTTATGGGTTATTCGTTATTCGTTATTGGTTAAAAGGAAGAGCTTCTTCCCTTATAACAATTAACTAATAACTAATAACTTTCCTCCAACGCAGAAACCCCGCGGTGACGGGATGCCACCGCGGGGTTTCCTGAGAAATCAGAGGATGGTTCCTTCCTTTTTCTTGTCCTTGCCAGGGCAGCCGTCCTTGCCGTCGCACTTGTCCTTCTCTTTGTCTTTATCCTTTTCGGCTTCGTTCGAAACGTTGGCAGCGGCTTTCTCCTCCTTGCCGTTGCACTTTTCCTTCTCTTTGTCCTTTTCGGCTTCGTTCGAAACGTTGGCAGCGGCTTTCTCCTCTTTGCCGTTGCACTTATCTTTGTCGGTTTCAGAGACGGTTGAGCCGCCGAAGATCTGGGCGGCTTTGATCGGGGTGGTGCCGGCGGCGATGAGTCCGGCGAGGGCTGCTGCCACGAGGGCGTTGCTGGTTTTCATGGTGTGTTTCGATTGGTTTTTGGGGTTGGTCGCAAGCCCACCGGCGCGGCGGCCTTGCAATGGATAAGACTCGCATCGGCCGAAAATATTCCAACGAATTTCTCCGGTCCGGATACGGATGGGTTATACGGCGGGTGTCAGTCGGATATTTCGAGCTTCAGATCCTCCGAATTTGCCCTCAATTCCGGCGCATACATGGCCTCGGCCGTGGCCGGGAGGGCTTTGTAAATTCCCGGCGCCTCGGCCCGCAATTGATAGCGCAGCGTGCTCGTTCCCCGCGGCAGGGCGCGGATGAGAAAGTCCACCGTCTGGTCGCGGGGCTCCATGTAGGCGCTCAACTGGCCACCCCCGGTGTAGCCGCTGAGGGCGTCCAGGGCTTCGAAACCGGCTGCCTTGGCATCGGAAAAAACGAGATACTCATAGTCATTCTTGCTCTCCAGAACCAGCTCAACCTCGATGCGATCACCCGAAACCAGCTTCGCCCCGTCCGCCAGCGGTTCGCGGCGGAACCGCTCGACTTGCTGCTTCACGACCTGGCCGGTGGCGTCGGGCACTTCGGTTTCCTTTTGCAACTCGACCAATTTCGAAATGTGGCGGGCAACTTTCACTTCGAGCCCCGCGGCCCGCAGCTTGTCCTCCAGAGTGAATACCTCGAGGTAAGCGTTGGTATAAAGCGTGCCCTTGCCCGCGCGGCGGATCTCGATGTCATGCTTCCCGGTGGCAACCGCCTCACCTGTTAGAGTGACGGTGCCATCGAAAGTAAAAAGGTTGGAGCGGTCGATCGCGATCTTCCGCAGCGACTTCCCATCCATGAGCACCTCCACTTCGGTTTGCGGAGCGTCCTCGCCACTGGCTTTGAAATAACTGGCGATGGCCTCGATGGCATAAGCCGTGTCGCGCGTGGATTCCCAGTAGCTCGCGTGTTTGCGGTTGTTGACCAAATATTTCACCAAGCCGCGGGTGTCCGCATCGTCCGGCTTCACGGCGGACAGCAATTTCAAATACCATGCGTGGGCTTCAACATCGCTGCCATACCAATTCCACCAATAAGTCTTGTTGCCGAGTTCAAGGTATGAGGTCTGATTTTCCGGATCGCGCTTAAGGTATTGCGAAATCATTTTCATCACCTCATCGCGGCGGGCCTCGTCGCCCTTGCGATGGTGCTCCAACCCCAGCAAGCACATCGCATAAACCGGCAAGTCGAGGCGGTCTCGATGCAGGAAGGCAAGCATCGGCTCCGAATCACGCCCGGCCTCGCCGAGCACCATGCGGACGAAGGCGTCGAGCGCGTCGCACTTCCATTTTTCATACCTGTTGGAATCCCCGATCTTTTTGCCTTCCTTGCGCAGCGCCTCCCGCTCGACATGAAGCTGCAACGCCGCGGTTTCCTTTTTCTCATACGATGACAACCACGAGACACCGGCATCAACCATCGCCGCCGGAACTTTCACGCCATTTTCGCGGGCAATCAGCAGGCCATGTACGACGACCGCCGTAGTATGGGGATAGGAATATTCCCCGTAGCCGGAAAACCATCCCCAGCCGCCGTCGGAGTTTTGCATCGACATCAATTTGCCGATCCCCTTGCCGACCATGCGTTCCAGTTCCACTTCGTCGAAAACCGGATTCGTCTGCCATTGCTTCCACTGCGCCGCGCGCTCCGCGGAATCGCCGAGTTCCTGCGGGTTGAGGTTGTTGCGCTTCGCTTTCACTTCGCTCAAATCGATTTTGAGATCCTTCAACATCTTTTGCGCGATCACCGCGGGCACGAAGCGATTCAAGGTTTGTTCCGTGCAGCCATACGGATAACTCGCGAGGTAGGGAATCGCATCAACCACCGCGCCGGCGATGGTCGGGGAAAAACGAACCGTCAGCTTCGATTGATCCTTGCGCCGCTGCTCGGGCACCTCGATGCCGATGTGCGTCGAATTGGCATCTCCTTCGACAACACGGCTCCATGCATCCTGACGCAGCATGCCGTGAACGCGGATCGGCAGCTTGCGCTCGACGGCATCGCCATCGTCGCCGGATTTGGCGTGCATGCGGATGGTCGCTTCGCCTTCCTGCAAGGCTTTGACGCGCCAATCCACGCGGGCTTCCGACTTGGCGGCGATCTCGACGGTCTTCGGCGCGCCATCGATGGCCTCCAGCTTGCCGCCTTCAAGTTCCAGCGAAACGTTCACCGTCTGCGGCTTGTCATGATCGTTTTGGACTACCGCGCTGAATACCGATTCGTCGCGTTCGACAAGGAAGCGGGGTGCTTGCAGTCGGATCAAGAGGTCTTTCGATGTGATGATTTCCGTCGTGCCTTCACCGACCTGGGTGCCCTTGCCGAGGGTCCAGACACGGGCCTTCCAGGTTGTTAGATTGTCCGGATAGGTCAGCGAAATTTCGGCATGGCCCTCCGCGTCGGTTTGAACCGCGCCGGACCATTTCAAGAGATCCGCGAAATCCTTGCGGACGAGGATCGGATTCGCGACTTGCCCGGGTTCCCCGGCCGCTTCGCCGGCTTCGCTTTTTTTGCTCTCGGAAAGCATCATTCTTGCTGGCGCGGCGGTGGCAGGCGCGGGCGCTTCCATTGCCCCATCTGCCACAGACATATCCTTGTCCATACTTCGCATCACTCCCCCGCCGAAGCCACGTCCGCGGCCGCCCAGCGTGTTAACATTCCCGAACGAACCGAGCTGTTGCATCGATTCCTTTTTCGGCCGCACCAGATTGCCGACGGCCGCCGGCAGCGAGTTGGCATTGCCCCGCGGATAATAACTGTTTTTCCAGGTCCAGAAATTCTCATGAATCGCCTCCACATTCGATCCCCCGGTGATGGCTTCGAGGGACTTGTCATAAACTGTTAGAACCGCGGTGCCGACGAACGGTTTGCCCTCGGCATCCTTCAATGTCACCCGCAGCACGGACTCTTCCCGCGGTTTCACCTTGGTCTTGGCGGGCTCAAGCGTGACTTCGATCATCTTGCTGAGGGGCGGCAGCAAAATTTGTCGCATCGCGGTGTGGACCTTCGCCCCATGTACGGTGACGCCTTCGATGAACATGTTGGGCATGTCGCGGAGATCGAGCGGCACATCGACTTCGAGGCTCTTGCCGTCGAGCTTGATGCGCTTCGCCTCACGGCCCGCCGAGCCAGCGATGTGCAGGAAAAGCCAGACCTCGGCGTTTTCCTTGTCGCTGTTGACGCGCAGTTTCATCGTTTCGCCGGCAACGTGTTCGGTTTTATCGGCGATGAGTTCCAAGGGGCCGAAATGCCAGTCCTTGGGATCGTTTTTACCGGGTCCATGGACATTCAAAATCGTCGCACCTTCCGCGGGCTCGGCGCCATTCATCGAAAGCCGCGCGGCAAGCCGGTATTGGCCTGTTGCGGGAGCCGCGAATTCCTGGTGGATGTTGCCATCGGCGTCGGTGCTGACATCGAAGGATTGGATTTCCTTTTCCTCTATGTGGCCATCCGCTCCGGTTGTTAGATGGAAAATCTTCAGCGTCCCCTTCGCTCCCACGACCGGCTTGCCAGCAAGTGTCGCGGCGGAAATGGTCGCCAGCACGCGGTCCCCCGCGCGGCTGTAGCCACGATCCGTCCAGACCACGATTTCAAAGGGCTTGCGCGCCGCGATGACCGATCCCGTTCCCCGCTCCTCGCGCCGCGACGCATCGACGACACGCGCTTCGATGTTATATTTCGCATCCATATCGCCATGCACGGCCTTTGCCATCGCGGTGTCGATTTCCACCTTCGCTGTGCCATCGGGGCCGATCGCGACATTCGTTTTCAAAACAATTTCATCAGGCGTCCAGCGCTCACCCTGCCACCACGGCGGATGCGGCGGGATGCAACCCCAGAATCTCCACGTCGGATGCCATGATGCCTCGCTGCCATTCCACCATGCCCCGCGGCCATACAACCAGTCCCAGCGCCAAACGGGGAACCAGCGTTCGCCCAGCGAGCCGCGTTTGACGATGATCTCCACCTTCGCATTTCTAACAGGTGCGCCATGAAAATAGGTGGCCTTGACGGTCGCTGTGAATTTGTCGCCCAGCTTCACCGGCTCCGAAGGCGCCTCCACTTTCACTTCGTATTCGGGCTTGCGGTATTCCTCGACCCGCAGGCTCACGGCGGCGGAAAATTCGTCGTTGTAGTTCAAGACCGCCTGCCAGGCTCCGAGCGAAGCGTCCTTGGGTATCACATAATCCGTCTCGACGGATCCCAGCGCGTCGGTTTTGAGATTGCTCATCTTCACAACTTCCTCGCCGCGGCCGTTCTGGATCGTGAGCGTGCAATTCTTGTTCGCGAAACGGCTCTCGTTGGGTTCGAAGTAGCCGACATTGCGCAGATAAAATTTCAGGTGTGCGGTGTCGCCGGGTTTGTAGAGCGGACGATCCGATATTGCATAGCCGATGTCCCTGTTGCCATTTTCAAGCTGCGGCTCTTCGACATAATAAGGTTGGAATCCATAGAACGCGGGCGTGCGATCCTTGCTTCTCGCGATCGCCAGCCATTGGAAATTATCATCCCAATCGCCGGGCTTCAGCAGCGTCTTGCCATCGTTATCCGTGGTTCGGTTGAATTCTTTGACGCGGATTTCAAAGTTCCGCTGGAGTGGCAGCTTGCGTTCAAGCTGGACCGTGCGGTAACCGAAAAATTCGATCTCTGCGCCCACCACCGGAGCACCGCTGTTTGCGTCCGCAACCCACCACTGCTTTTTGCCGCCGACGTCGTGCTCCACCAGCACCGAGTCCACGATCCATACCAATGTGTGAAATGAATTTCCGTTCTCCACCTCACCGGTGATCCACCATGCGCCCGCCTTGTCGATCGGCACTTCGATGTCCGTCTGCGTGTCGCGATGCTTTTCTTCCGGCGTGAGTTTCACATCCCATGTCGCAACCGGCGCGCCCACGAATTTCGATGGATCGTTCCGGATCAACCGTTGCGCGATCATGCTGGGATTCGTGCGTTCCCACTCAAGATTGCGGGGATCGCTTTTGAAATATTCGATCGTATCCCGCAGCACCGCTTCGATGTCCAGGGGCGCGGCGCTGAGCTTGATGCCGGTCGCATTGCGAAACACCAATGGCAGCTTCGGTTTCGTGCCAGCGGCAACATGCTCCGCGGCTTCGAAGCGCCCCCAGTTGCCCTTGATCTGCTTCAGCAATTTGACGCGGCTGTCTTCCGTGCCAGGTCCATGCTTGGCGATCGTCGCCTCTAACACATCGCTGGCTTTGTCAAACTGGCGGCGGTTCAGGAAAATGCCGCACAACGAATCGCCAGCACCCCCACCGACCAGTTTGTTGTCCAGGATCGAGCGATAGAGCGCGATGAAATGAAACTCATCGGCAAGTTTGAAGCGGCGGACACCATCGGATGTTTTCGCGAGGCACTCGTCTTCACCGAGCGTGTCCATTTCGAGAATGCCCTTCGCTTCATCGGGGTTCTGTTGGTTCCACCAGCCATAGGACGCGAGTGTTTCGGTGCCGAACTGGGCCAGGGAAAAGCGGGCGCGTTCGGAAATCATCACCGCGGCCATGTCGGCTTCCGTGCTCAAGCGAACTTCCTCGGCAAGTGCGAAGCGCCAGCGCTGGCCGTCGTTGGTGGCAGCTTCCCATGAGGCAGGTTGCGAATAGAGCACTGGCGCATCGCCTTTCCATGGCGCGCCTTCGGTGCCGCCTTCCGGTCCGGGCTCACCCCACTCGGGAAGATTTTCCAAAGGCGTGAGCGTTTGCAATTTCCACGCTTCCCGCTGCATGAAAACCGAAGCCATTTCGCGCCACGCGAGAATGCCTTCCGCGGGACTTGATGGCACGGTTGTCGCTTGACGCAGCAATTGCAGCGCGCGGACATGATCGCGATAAAGGGTCTCCACATATTGCCCTGACTCCGCCGTGGAATCGTCGTCACCTCGCCCCCGCCCCCTGCCATAGTACCGCCCTTCAAAGCCACGCCGGAACTCACCCGCAACGATTTGTCCGCCATGCGGCGCGCGCTGGTAAACAGCGGCTGCAGAGGTAAGCAGACTGGCATTTGTGGCGTGGCTGGAAATGGCATTCTCAATCAAGGCATCCAGTTCAACCGGCACATTGAGCCGGTTCACCGCCTCCACCGCGCGTTCCAGATCCGAGCCCGAGCCTTCGTCGGAAACTGGCGATAATTTTTCCTTATAAAAATTCACCGCGTCGCGCCACATGCCGCGCTTCGCCAGCTTGTCACGATCGGCCCGCAATGCCTCCGGTCCTTGGGCCATCAATGAAAATGGAAGCAACATCCCGCAACAAATCCACGCCAAGGTTTTCATAGCTTCCAAGATGACACGCGAAATTGGATTTTCTTGGAAGAAATTTCCCAAAACGTAACTGCGCGCGTCTCGCCGCAGGCCGTGCTCATCACCGTGGCTGGGCGCGTCTCGCCCCAGTCCGTGCTTGGAGCGTCTCGCTCCGAGTTCATCACCGTGGCTGGGTCGTCTCGCCCCAGCTCTTCCCCGAGCCCCCGCTCGAAGTCTCCTCTTCCACTCAACGTCCAATGTTCACTCTCCCTCCCCCCTCACCGCGCCCGATCCTCCCGATGACAAATCTCAAACCGATTCCCAACCGGATCTTCAAAAAACACCGCGTGGTATCCCGGATCATAGCACATCGGCCCTTCCCCGTTCCGCGCGCCCGCCCGCACGGCCAATCCTGCGAGCCGCTCTACTTCAGCCACAGTCTCCGCCCAAAACGCGATCCGGTTCTCATTCGCCACGTGTCCTGCTGATTCCGTCACGCCGAAAAATACTCCAGCGGGTTCGTCCGCATTTTCATACTGCAACCAATCTTTCGACTGCACCTTGCGGTTGAATCCCAGCTCCGGCAGCAAGGCCTCGTAAAAGCCGGTCACCGCCGCCAGTGAAGGAACCCGCAAGTCGATGTGGTCGTAAAGCCGTGGCATTACCGAATGTCGCACTTCTTCCGTAAAGATCGCAGGGAAAAAGTAGCTGTGAGGTCTCGTCGCAGGTCGTGGTTCGAGCATGTCAGTGATGCTATAAACGCGATCAGTGCAGAAGGAACAACTATGCGAAGTTCGCGGAAATCGCGGCCGCCATCCCGCGGTTGCGCTGAGGTTCCGCAACATGCGGACTTGTAGCGTCACCCGGGAAACAGAGCACTCAGCCCTTTAACGCCTTGGAGAGCGATTTCACACTTGGCTCGCTCCAAGACTTCGTTGGGTGAGGAAGTTTCCCTTTCCCCTGAAGTGCCATATTACTCTTTTTCGCCTCCCTCAAACGCACGTCGAGAGCCTTTTTCGTCACCCTGGACGATGGCTTCGGCTGCTTCTGAGTAGTATTGCTCATGCCGTGGAAGATAGTGGAGGGCTCCACGATCGGCAAGTTCGAGTGATTAAGCCCATCGGCTAGCCAAGACAAACAGCCGGTGCTTGGTCGGGAAGCGGAAAACAGCCCCGCCGGCACGGGATGAATGAATGCCGTGGGCGTAGGCGCACACGCTCCTTACTTTTCTGCCCTTCGCGACCCTTGCTCCTGGGGCTGCTGGGAATTCTTGCGACGGTCGCAGACCGCCGCTACAGTGCGGACCCCGCATGGAACCACCCACACCCGCTGCCGCTGGATTTGCGATGCCGCCCGAATGGTCGCGGCAGGAAGCGGTGTGGTTGTCGTGGCCGGTCAACGATCCGCGGCATTGGGGCGGGGCTAAGCAGGAGATGATCCATGGCAAGTTCGCCGAGATCGCGGCCGCCATTTCGCGCTTTGAAACTGTTAGGATCAACGCGCCGAAGGCCGACCACGCGGCCATCACCGCAGCATGCAACAAAGCGAAGGCGGTGCCTGAACGCGTGGAGCTTTTCGATCACCCCCACGACGATGTCTGGTGCCGCGACCATGGACCGATTTTTGTGAAGCATCGCGAAAGCGGCGAGGTGGCGGTGACCGATTGGGAATTCAACGCCTGGGGTCGGAAATTCCCGCCATGGGACCGCGATAACACGATCCCCTATCACATTGCGGATGCGCTGGGAATGCGGAGATTTGTCGGCGGAATGATCTTGGAGGGCGGCGCGATCGAAGTGAACGGCGCGGGGCAACTTCTAACAACTGAAGCGGTTTTGTTGAATCCGAACCGCAATCCGCAGTTGTCGCGTGATGAGATCGAGCAAAGTCTTCGCGATGGCCTCGGCGTTTCGGAGATCCTCTGGCTCAAGCAAGGCATCGAAGGCGACGACACCGATGGCCACATCGACGACCTTGCGAGGTTCGTGAATGCGACGACGATTTTGGCATGCATCGAACGCAACGAAACTTCATCTAACAGAAATATTCTCGCCGACAATTTGGCCCGCCTACGCTCATTCATCGGGCCCAACAACCGCCCCTTCGAAGTGCTCGAAATCCCCCTGCCTGAAGCCTGTGAAGTGCCCGGCTGGCGCTTGCCGATGCTGCCCGCGTCCTATGTGAATTTCCTCATCGTCAACGGCGGCGTGCTGGTGCCGACCTTCCGCCAGGCGCGCAATGACGATCGCGCTCTCGGGATGTTGCGCGAGCTGTTTCCGGATCGCGAAATCGTTGGCATCGATTGCCTGGATCTCGTCGAAGAAGGCGGGACTCTGCATTGCATTTCACAGCAGCAGCCGGGGTGAGGAAGAGTTATTGGTTATTTGTTATTCGTTATTGGGGAAGAAACATTTCCCGGATAACCTATAACAAATAACTTATAACCGCATCTCACAACCCCGCCCCCGTGACGATCTCACAGTCAGGCAGTTTTTCCTTCAGGACTTTGATGGCTTCCGGTGTTACGGCGGTTTGCCAGAGATAGAGTTTCTTCAACTTCGGCAGGGCCGCGAGTTTGCTGACCCCCGAATCGGTCACCTTCGTTCCATAGAGATTGATCGACTCCAGCGACGGCAACTTCACGAGGGTATCGATGGCGGCATCGGTAACGCCCGTTTCCGAGATCCGCACCAAGCGCAGGCTCTTTGCGGACGCGAGTTGCGCGACGGCGGCATCGGTGATTTTCGTGGCGGACAAATCGACGGTGACCAGTTGCGGAGTGACAGCCGCGAGTTTTTTGAAGCCGGCATCGTCGAAACTTCCGCGCATTGAAACGGCGGTGAAGGTGAGCATGGATGACTCCTGCGATTCGAAACCGATTGCACCTGGAAACTCCTTTGAAATTTCCGCGACCGATTTCTTCAAAGCGTCGTCCGGGCCTTTCGACGCCGTTGCGGGCGAGCCGTGGGATTCGCCGGTCTTGGGGGTTGAAGCGGTCACCGGAACAATTTTCGCCATTGCCTCCTTCACGGGCGCCGGCATTTCAACACTCGCCAGCGTTTGCTTGGGGTCGGCTCCCGAATCGATCCACCATTTGATCACGGTGATTTCATAATCCGCCAAGCCCGGCTTTCCTTCGGGGGGCATGCGGTCGTCGTCATCCTCAGGCAAGGTCGCGCGGACGATGATGTTGCTCTTCGCCGAATCCCCAGGCTCGATCCCCTCCCCTTCCTTGCCGCCTTTCACGAGCAGGTCGTAGGTATCCATGCGGAACTTGCCTTTCGACTTGCTCTCCTTGTGGCAGGAAGAACAGCGGTTCTCCAAGATCGGCGCAACGATGTCGGCATACAGCAACTGTTCCGCCGCCGGCTTCGCGGGAGCGTCCGCGGCTTTCCCGGCTCTCCCGTGTCCGCGTTTGACGGGAAGGCCCATGAATTTGCGCAAGGGCGCTGGCGCAAATTCTGTTAGATACGGCTCGCCATGGGTGATCGAACCACCGTCATGGCTGGCCCAGGTCATCACCCCCACACTGATGAACAACAGCAGCCGGTACAGGGCGGGATTGGCCCCCAGCGCGTAGGTCCATGCTTTCACAACGTAGCAGATCACCGCGCCCACCGCAAAGGCGATGCCTGCCCACAGATGCTGGTCGGCCAACGCATTGTCCTTGTATTCGGAGCCCCCGTGATAAAGGCAGAAGCCAGCGAGCACCGCGACGATCGCGCTCGCCGCTCCAAAGAACGGCGGAAACATCGATGTCGGCCGCGGCTCGTGACCACGCCGCGCAAACATCGCGGCGAGTTCCTGGAAGACGATGAGGTAAAAAATACCGATCGGCAGATGCAGCACCACCGGATGGAAATGGCCAAAGAAGCGGACGAGATCCGGCATTTTGTCGCCATCCGGAGGACCCGCAATGATAGGCATCGCGATGAGACCCGTGATCGTGAAAAGCCCGACGAGGGTCAGGAACCAGGGCTTGCTGCAAGCGGGGCGTGGAAGGTCAATGACAGCCATGAGTTGGAGCCATTACGTCGCCACGCGGCGCGAACTTCCAGACAAAATCGGAATCAGACGTCGATCGTCTGGCCTGCCGCGGGTCCGGGAGCCCGCCTGCCCGCGGATTTCCCTTTGCCAAGAAACGGGATCCAGCGGGTGACGTCGTAGCCGAGGTAGGCCATGCATTTCACGAAAATCAGCAAGGCCGTCGCCTCGTCGATGATGGGAATCGGGTCCGGGAGTGG
>JANMJQ010000201.1:0-13074 GCA_031371445.1 Akkermansiaceae bacterium | reverse complement strand
CCGGGGAGGGCGTGGGAGCGGTCGAACACTCCGATGTTATCCAAGCCAAGGAAGCCCCCGCCGAAGACGTGGCGGCCTTCGACGTCCTTGCGGTTGACCCACCAGGTAAAATTCAAGAGCAGCTTCTGGAACGCGCGTTCGAGGAAAAGCAGGTCGCGGTTGCCCTTTGGATCCGCGATTTTATAAACCCGCCAGACCGCCCAGGCATGCACCGGCGGATTGACGTCGGAAAAATTCCATTCGTAGGCGGGCAACTGTCCGTTGGGATGCATGTACCATTCCCGCAGCAAAAGCAGCAGTTGGTCCTTCGAGAACTGGGGGTCGATTCCTGAAAACGGAATCATGTGAAAGGCCGTGTCCCATGCGGCGAACCATGGATACTCCCATTTGTCCGGCATCGACAGGATATCGCGGGCGAAGAAATGATGCCAATCGGCGTTGCGGCCGTGCAATCGCGCATCCGACGGCGCCGCGCCGTTGTCGCCTTTCAGCCAATCTTCAATGACATAGTGGAAGAACTGCTTCGACCACAGCAAACCCGCATAGCCCTGGCGACAGATGAGACGTTCATCGTGCGAGATGCCTTTTGGAATCACCTCTTCATAAAACGTATCGCTCTCTTCGATGCGGGTCTGGAACAATTCGTCGAAACCATCGAAGCCATCGAGGCCGTTGGTTTCCCCGCGCAGATGCAAGCGGCAGCGGACAACGATGGATTTACCGGCAGGTATGACGAATTTCAAATGCGCCGCAGCCTTGGTGCCCCTGCGCTTCGGGGAAACCGCCTTCGTCTCGCGCTGGATGAGATAACGGTGAAACGCATCCTTCACATAGGGTTGCGGATTCGGAGTGCCGTGGACCGTCTGGAAATTTGTCTCGTTCTCGGTGAACAACCACGGAACCCGATTGGGGAAATTTGGTGAATCGACCAGCAATTTGAAATCGCCCAACGCCTCGTGGTGGGCGAGCAGCCCGGTTTCATCGCCAACAATCAACGGCTTGTTGACCGGCATCTCGCGATTGTCACCCCAGCTCCATGTATTGCGAAACCATAGTGTCGGCAACACGTGGATGGGTGCCGGCTTCGAACTATGGTTGGTGATGGTGATGCGCCACGATATGTCTTCCGGTGATCGCTTGGCGGTTTCCTGCAGGACATCGAAATACTTGTGTCCATCGAACAAGCCCATGTCCGCCAGTTCGAGCTCGGCACCCAGGCGTCCGCGCTTTTGGTTTTCCTCACGGATGGCGGTGTAGGGAAACATCGCCTGCGGATATTTATAAAGCGCCTTGGTATAGGAATGGGTCGGTGTCGAATCGAGGTAGTAATAACACTCCTTCACGTCCTCGCCGTGATTGCCCTCATTGCCACCGAGGCCGAACAAGCGCTCTTTGAGGATCGTATCCTTGCCGTTCCAAAGTGCGGGCGCGAAGCAGAGCCGGCATTGGCGGTCGGTCCATCCCTGCAGGCCGTCTTCGCCCCAGCGGTAAGCCCGGCGGCGGGCATGGTCGTGGGGAAAACTGGCCCAACTGTTGCCGTGATCCGAATAATCCTCCCGAACCGTGCCCCATTGGCGCTCGCTGAGGAAGGGCCCCCAGCGTCGCCATCTTTTCATACCCGCCTTATCCTCAGCGAGTCGCTTCTGTTCGGAATGCATCTGGACGGATCGAAGCACGATGCGTGCTGACTTGCCAGAAAGAGTCCGGATATTTCCGGGAATTGTGAATAACTACGGCTTACAATTCGATTCGACGCCACCACAGACCGCGCTACTGTCGCGGCATGAGCAAAATCTGGATCGTTCTCATCGTCATTGTTGGAATCGTCGCCGTGGTGGGGCTGTCTATTAAAGGCACCTACAATGGGCTCGTCGCCAAGCAGCAGGGAGTGGATGCTGGATGGGCGCAGGTGCTGAACCAATATCAACGCCGCGCGGACTTGGTGCCGAATCTGGTGAAGACCGTCGAAGGCTCGGCCAATTTTGAAAAGACGACACTGGAAAATGTCGTCAACGCCCGGGCGTCGGTGGGACGGGTTACCATCGATCCTAGCAAGGCCCCCGACGATCCGGCGGCCTTGCAGAAATTCCAGGAATCGCAGGGCCAATTCGGCAGCGCGTTGCAAAAGCTGCTCGTAGTGGCAGAGAATTATCCGGACTTGAAGGCGAGCGCCGGCTTCCGGGATTTGCAGGCGCAACTGGAAGGGACCGAGAACCGCATCAGCGTCGAACGCGGACGATTCAATGAAGTGGTGCAAAGCTACAACACGAGTGTGAAAAGTTTTCCCGCTGTGATCTTCGCCGGTATGTTTGGCTTTCATCCGAAGCCGTATTTCCAATCCGATGCCGGTGCTGACAAAGCACCTGAAGTGAAGTTCGACTTCGGCGGCAAGCCGGCACCCGCGAAATGACCTGCGTCAGGCATTGCCGCGCGCTTGTGATGGTCTTGCTCGCCGCGTCCGGCGGGCTGATTCGCGCCGCACCCTTGCCACCAAGTCCGTCGCCGCATTACATCCGCGACGATGCGGGATGGTTGAGTCCATCGGCTTTCACCGCGCTCGATGCCAAGTTGCAACAGTTCGAACGCGATACGTCATCGCAATATGTGGTGGCGATTTTTCCCAAGATTCCCGAAGACGAAGAGCTCTTCGATTTCAGCCAGAAGCTTTATGAAACATGGAAACCGGGCGCCCGTGAAAAAGACAACGGAGCGATCTTCCTGATCTTCGCCGCCAACCGCAAGATGCGGATTCACACGGGCCTCGGCATGGAAGGGGTGCTGCCGGATGCGCGTTGCAAGCAGATCATTGAGGATGTCGTCGCACCAAAGTTGCGGGCGGGCGACAAGGTTGGCGCCATCAACGCGGGAGTTGATGCGATGATCGCCGCAGCGAAAGGGGAATACAAAGGGACGGGAGCGACGAACCTGGACCATCAAGCTCCGGAGTCCGGTATGGGCGGGATACTCGTCATGATTGTCATTGCGTTCATCGTGCTGCGAATTCTAACAGGTCGAACGGGCACAGCTCTCGATGTGATCTTCAGCGTTCTGGGCGCGACCCGCGGCGGATGGTCGAGCGGTCGTTCCTCCGGTAGTTGGGGCGGAGGAGGCGGCGGCGGCGGAGGCGGCGGAGGAGGCGGATTCTCCGGTGGAGGCGGCAGCAGCGGCGGCGGAGGGGCCAGTGGCGGGTGGTAATTCAAGTACGATGAAACCCGTTCTAACAGCCGAAGAAGAAGCCTTGCTCGTGGCAGCGATCCGCGAACAGGAAGCGCGCACCAGTGCTGAGATCCGGATCTGTGTCAGCTACCGCGCGGTCTTCAATGCCGAACGCTTTGCCTGGCGGGTTTTTGAAAAAACTGGCATGCGCGATACCCGCCTGCGCAATGGGGCGCTCATCGTCCTGCTGCCATGGGTAAAGCAGATCGTGGTCATCGGCGACAGCGGATTTGACGCGGTGGTGCCAGCGGATTTCTGGAAGCAAACCGTTGGCGCGATGGTCCGGCAAATGCATGAGGAAGGCCCCCTGGCAGCGCTTGAAGCCGGGCTCCGGCGCCTCGGCGACACCCTCACGCAACATTGGCCAAGGACGGACGACGATGTGAATGAGTTGGCGGATGAAATTTTGCGCTGAGAACCTTATTTGCGGAGCGCGGAACTTTTGACACGCGGGCAGTCGTGGCTATGGTCCCGCCGTTCCCACGAACCAACCATTTTCAATCATGAGCGAAACGACCGTCGAAAAACACAGCTTCCAGGCCGAGATCCAGCAGTTGCTCGATCTGGTGGTGCACTCCCTTTACACCGACAAGGAAATTTTCCTGCGCGAATTGATTTCAAACGCGTCGGACTCGATGGAAAAACTCCGGCACCTCGAAGCCACGGAGAAGAACATCCAGGACGCGGAGTTGCCCATGGAAATTCACATCACGGCGGATGCGGAAAACAAGACGCTGACGATTGCCGATCACGGCATTGGCATGACCCGCGGGGAGTTGGTGAAGAACCTAGGCACCATCGCGCACTCGGGCACCAAGGCCTTCCTGAATAACCTCAAGGAAAGTGGCACTTCGCCCGGCAACATGATCGGCCAATTCGGGGTCGGCTTCTACTCGGCATTCATGGTGGCGGACAAGGTCGAGGTGCATACCCGGAGCTGGCATCCCGATGCGGAGCAGTTGGTATGGATCAGCGATGGCAAATCGGGTTACGAAATCGAAGAGACTCCCGGGCAGCAGCGTGGCGTGAAGATCGTCATGTACCTCAAGGAAGATCTCAGCGAGTATGCCGAAGAGTCGCGGTTGAAACATTTGATCGAGACTTATAGCAACTTCGTCGGCTTCCCGATCCTTCTCAATGGCAAACGCATCAACGAAGTCGAAGCGCTTTGGCTGAAGAACAAGTCCGACATCAGCGAAGACGAATACAAGGCCTTCTATCAATTCGCCGGCAAGGCCTTCGATGAGCCGAGCTACCGCCTGCATTTCAGCGCCGACGCGCCCATCACCATCAACGCATTAGTCTTCGCTCCCAGTGAAAACCCCGAGCGCATGGGATTCGGCAAGGTCGATGGTGGCGTCTCGTTGTATTCGCGCAAGGTCCTGATCGACGCCGATCCCAAAGGCCTGTTGCCCGACTGGATGCGCTTCATGAAAGGCGTCGTCGATAGTGCCGATCTGCCGCTGAACATTTCGCGCGAAACGATGCAGGACAGCGCTCTGGTCAAGAAGCTGGGCAGCGTGATCAGCAAGCGGGTGATTAAAATGTTCGAAAAGGAGGCCGAAGGGGATCCTGCGAAATACCGGACCTTTTACCGCAAATTCGAGCGTTTCTTCAAGGAAGGCATCGCCACCGATTACGCGAACCGTGAGGCATTGGCGAAACTGCTGAGGTTTGAATCTTCAATGACCGAAGCCGGTGAAGTCTGCGGACTCGCGGATTATCTGACCCGCGCCAAGGACGGCCAGGAGTCGATTTACTATCTCGTTGGCGGCAGCCGCGAGCAGATCGAAAGCAGTCCTTACATCGAGGCCTTCAAAGCCCGTGGTCTCGAGGTCGTCTATTTCACCGATGCGGTTGACGAATATGTCGTCGAGTCCTTGGGCGAATTCGAAGGCAAGAAGCTGGTCTCGATTCGTCACGGCGGCGTTGATCTCGAAGATCACTCGGCGGTGGAGGGTGAGTCCCTTTCAGAAGAGAAGACGGAGGCCTTGTGCGAATTTCTGAAACAAGAGCTCGGAGATCGCGTGACGAAGGTTGCGAGTGGCAAGCGGCTTGTGGAGAGCCCGGTGATCGCTTTGGTTCCAGCCGACGGAATGAGTCCGCAAATGCGGCAGATGATGAAAGCGATGGATGAAAATTTCAAAGACGAGGTGAAGGTCGAGCTTGAGATCAATCCACGTCATCCGCTGGTGAAGAAACTTTTTGAAGCCAAGGATTCCAACCCGGACCTCGCAAAGCTTGTCGCGCTGCAGATGCTCGACAATGCCCTGATCGCCGCCGGACTGCTGGAAGATGCGCGCGATACGGTGAAACGCATGAACGCCTTGATGGAAAAAGCGATGGGCGCGTGATTTTCTAACAGTTTTCCGGATTCGGATTGACCTGCCTCCCAACGTCGGAGCTAATGCCTACGCCGGATGAAAAACCCCCGATTGTTGTTGATTGCTGGCCTTTGCGCGGCGGGCTTTTTGTGCGGTTTCGCCGCCAAAAACATGGCGCGACGCCTCCGTGCATCGCCGGAAGCTGCGGCAGGCATGCAGGATAAAAGCCGGTCCTCTGACGCCGCGGATTTGGCGGCTGCTGCTGATGGATCCAAGGGCGCAAAGCTCGATCCCAAGGCCGCTGCCTTGCATTCCTCCGACACCTTGGAAACTCTCGCCGCCGCGGATCCGGGTTCGTTGTATGGCAGGCTCTCGCTATGGATGCTGGACGCCAGCGAAGAGGACATCGCTGCTTATTGGACGAGCGTGCGAGATCATAAGGATCGTCCGAATGAAATCACCGATCTGATTTTTATCAACTGGACGCGCCTCGATCCACGCGCCGCCATCGCCGCCGTCGCGGGGACCGGGAACGAACACTATGCGTGGTGGGCCTGGGCATGTCATGATCCACAAGGCTCACTCGCCGCCGCCATTGCCGCGGGTCCGGATCGCGTGAACAACGTCGCGTGGGGGATCGGTGAATTTCATGCCGATTGGCTGCGTGCCCATTTCGACGAGATCCCGGAATCGGCGCGCGGCAATGCGATTTCCGGCATGACGAAGTGGGATGACACCGATGATCCCCTGGGGCTCTTGAAGTTTCTAAAGGACCACAACGGCGGTTTCAACCAACGTATTTTCCAGGCGCTGATCCGCAAAGATCCCTGGGCCGCGTATGATTGGATTCAAAAAAACGGCGCATCCGTGGCCTCGCAGTACGGCGACAAACAGTCTGCCATGGACGCCTTGGTGAAGTCGATGGGAGAAACCCAACCCGACGCCCTGCAACGTCTCGCCGACCAAACGCCTGCGGGCCAGGACAAGTGGAAGATGGAAGCGGTCTTGTTTGACAACCTTCTCAAGACCGATCCTGCGGCGGCGCTTGAGCAGGCCATGAGCACCAAGGCCCCGAAAATCGCCGCCGACCGTCTCGCGGCGGTGGGCTTGAATTTGGTTCAGACCGATCCCGAAAAGGCCTACGAACTCGCAAAGAGGATGTTTGAAATTTATCCCGATGCATTGAGCGGGATGACCTGGGTGAAATATAAAAATGGCAGTTCCGGTTCGGGATCAGCGAGCAAGGAGTCCAATGGTCTGGTGAATGAGTTGATGCAGCGTGATCCCGGGCGCGTTCTGCAAATGGCATCATCCGTATCCCCCGATGCCAACAGGGGTAATTCGCCTTTTTACACATTGTCCCAAAAATGGGCAGGTCAGGATCTCACGGGATATGCGGATTGGGTGAACCAACAAACTGACCCAAAACTTCATGATCAGGGAGCGGGGGTGGTGATCAGTCAGCTCACCAACCAACAACGTTATGACGAAGCCCTCGACTGGGTGATGAGTTTGGAGAAGAAGGAAAATCTCCCCAGTGTCCTCTATCAGTGGGGGCAGTCGAATCCCGCTGAAGCCGAGGCCTGGCTTGAAAATTCCAATCTTACGCAGGATCAAAAGGATCAATACCGACAGACTCTCGATAGCATCCGCGAACAGCAATGAAACCGCAATACAGCCATTTCGCGATGATCGCCGGCGGGGCTCTGTGTTTCGTGAGCATGATGCTCATCGGTTGGGAAGCGGGTTCCGGCGCCGGAACGATTCCGCAGCCTGCGCATGAAAAGCCGTCTAAATTGGCTGAACGGACCAAGTCCCGCCACGCGGGTCCTCCGGATGCTGCCCGCCAACGCATGGCTTCGATCCGCGCGCTGGGCACTCCGGCAGAACGGATGCGTGCGACGATCGCTTTCGCCAACTCGCTGCCGGCCTCCGAAATCGGCGCGTGGATGGATGGCAGTTGGTTTGGCACGGGCGAGGGTTTCGATCTAACACTTTTTGAGAAGATCCTCAAGGAACGGTGGAAGAACGAGGATCCGATGGGCATGCTCGCATGGAGTGTGAAAAACAACAGCAGCCAAGCGGGCAGTATCCTGGCTTCATGGGCGAACGAAGATCCACAGAAGCTTGTCGATTTCTTCATGGCGAATCCGAACAAGGATTTGCAGGCCCGGACATTAAGTCAAATCGCCGAGAAGAATCCCGCCGCAGCGTTGAAGTGCTTGTTGGACTTGGGAGTGAAGGTCGGCGCGGAAGAGGGCTCGAACTATTATTACCGCGAGCTATTCAAAAAACTGGCGGCGGCCTCGACCGGCACCTTGGAGGCCGCGCTTGCTTCCTTGTCGCCGGCCTTGAAAGCACAGGCGGAGTCGGCCCTCGCGGCCAAAGGATTGGAGACCTCGTTCACGCAGGAAATCCAAAAACTTTGGAAGCGCCCCGATGGATGGAAGCTCTTTTATGAGAGCATATCCCGTCAATCCAACGAAAGTGGAATGGCGGACAAGCTTTTCGATCAACTCGCGAATCTTCCCGACGATTGGAAAAAGTCGCTGGCGACCAATTCCTATAACTTCATCAATGAAGCGAACTATGCGAAGTGGTGGAACGCGGACCTGGAGGGCATGGGATTCTCCGACAAGCAGGCCAAGCGAATCCGGGAGAACGCTTTGAGTCAAATGAGCTCCAAACAACCGGCGGATGCGATCAAGCTGATCATGAGTGATCCGGAGCTGGCGGATAACAAATCATCGCTGATCCGCAATTTGTTCTCTAACATTTCCTCGAAAGATACGGCCAAAGTGGAATCGTTGATTGCTATGCTCGGATCGGAAGAAGACCGCAAGGCAGCGCGGGATTCACTGAGCGTGGACAGCGAGCAGCAGGAGCTGACCAAGATCGACAAACCCGCCGACTGGCTCGCGAAAATCGGCGGACTCGATCCGAATGACGGGAACGGCTATCAATACTTTTCGATGATCCGCGAGTGGGATGAGGACAAATTTACGGAGTTGGGAAATCAGTTTAGCAGCATGCCGGATGAGCAGAAGCAGCAAGTGGCGCAAGTGATCGTGAATAGTGGCATGTCAGGCATGTCCAATGACTATCGCATGCCTTTGATGGCCGAGGCCATCCGCTACATGGTTGCGAGTCCGATACCCGCAAGTGATGGAGACATCCACCCGCAGGACCGCTATTCGGAAAAGGCGTCTTCGTTCACCGTCCAATGGGGCAAAAAGGACCCTGTTGCGGCCAGCGCGTGGGTGAGGACTTTACCGGCTGGTGAATCGCGATCATGGGCGCAGAAAAACCTGGCCGTGAACTGGGCGCTTTACGATCCGCAGGAAGCTAACGCATGGGTCAACTCGCTGCCCGCGAACGAGCGGACCGAAGTTCAGGCCTTCATGAAAGACGGCACCTCGCCCCGGAATTGAGGCATCCAGCGAGTAAGGAGAAGGGACGCCCACGTCCCTTCCATTGTGCGGACGTAGGCGTCCACAGTCCTTAAACTAGGCCGCGTCCTGATCGGCCCGCTTGCGGCGGATATTCGGTGGGCGTTCTCCAAGCACCACCTGCCTGTTGATGGTGACCGATTCGATGTCTTCGCGTGAGGGGATGTCGAACATCACCTCCAGCATGATCTTTTCGAAAATCGATCGCAGCGCACGAGCACCGGTGCCGCGGCGGACGGCTTCTTCCGCCAAAGCGCGAAGGGCATCGCGGGTGACCCGCAACTTGACGTCGTTCATCGCGAGTTGCTTGCCATATTGCTTCACCAGCGCGTTCTTGGGCTCGGTGAGAATAGACATCAGCTCATCCTCGGTGAGCTTGCGCAGCGAGGAAATCACCGGCAGCCGTCCGATGAACTCGGGAATGAGGCCGAAGTGCAGCAGGTCTTCGGGCTGAACCTTTTCAAGAACGTTGACCGAAGGATTGTCGAGATTTTCGCCCGCGGGATCGCGATGGAAGCCCAGCGTATTGCTGCCGAGGCGGCGGCGGACCATGTCTTCCAAACCAACGAAGGCTCCGCCGACGATGAACAGAATTTTCTCGGTGTTGACCTGGATATATTCCTGCTGAGGATGCTTGCGCCCACCTTGCGGGGGAACATTGCAAACCGTTCCTTCGAGAATTTTCAGCAAAGCCTGTTGCACGCCTTCACCGGACACGTCGCGGGTAATCGAAACGTTTTCCGTCTTGCGTCCGATCTTGTCGATCTCATCCACATAGATGATCCCGCGTTCGGCACGGGCCACGTCGAAGTCCGAGGCCTGCAGCAAGCGCAGGATGATGTTCTCCACGTCTTCGCCCACATAGCCCGCTTCTGTTAGAGTGGTCGCATCAACAATGCAGAACGGCACATCAAGCACCCGTGCCAGGGTGCGGGCCAGCAGGGTCTTGCCGGAGCCGGTGGGGCCCAGCAGCATGATGTTGGATTTCTCAATCTCCACATCGCGGAACTCCTCGCCCAATTTCGCCTGATCCTGGCGGAGGCGCTGGTAATGGTTGTAAACCGCGACCGAAAGAACTTTCTTGGCATTTTCCTGGCCGATGACGAACTCGTTCAGCTTGGCAAGGATCGCAGCGGGCGAGGGGATCTTGAAGCCGGGCTTGTCCGCTGGCAGCTTGCCCTTCCCACCGCTGACACCGCCGAGTTCCTTCTCAAGGATGTTGGAGCAAACCTCGATGCACTCGTTGCAGATGTAAACGCCCGGACCGGCGATCAGTTTCTTGACCTCCGAATGGCTCTTTCCGCAGAAGGAGCACATGGTGAGATTTGAGGCGCGGGCCATGATGCAAGGTAGCGGAAAACCGCCGGAATAGAACTAAAAAAGCGTCAGGTGTCCGCCTTTTTGTCTTCCAGCCCAGGCAGCAAGGCACCCGGAAGTTGCTTCCGGCTTTCGAGAACCTTGTCCACGAGCCCATACGCCACAGCCACTTCGGCGGGCATGTAGTTGTCGCGGTCCGAATCCCGCTCGACTTCCTCGATGGTCTTGCCCGTGTGAAAGGCGATAATGCCATTCAAGCGCTTCTTCAAATTGAACATGAAGCCGATGGTGCGCTCGACGTCCGAAGCCGTTCCCTGCGCGCCACCCGAAACCTGGTGGATCATCACATGCGAGTTCGGCAAACAGAAGCGCTTGCCCTTCGTGCCCGCGGTCAGCAGGACCGAGCCCATCGACGCGGCGATTCCAATGCAATACGTGTTCACGTCGCAGGTGAGGAATTGCATCGTGTCATACATCGCAAGGCCGGCGGTCACGGAACCTCCGGGCGAGTTGATGTAAATGTGGATGTCCTTCTTCGGGTCCTGCATCTGCAGGAACAGCAACTGCGCGATCACCGAGTTCGCCACGAAGTCATCGATCGGCGTGCCGATGAAGATGATGCGGTCCTTGAGCAGACGCGAATAGATGTCGAACGAGCGCTCGCCGCGGCCATCTTGTTCGATGACGACAGGAACGTAGTAGCTGTTGCGCGGGGCACCCGGTGCCGGGATGGAGTTGGGGAAATTATTCATCGATGCTTGCGTCTTCTGATTCTACGACATTCGCGTGTTCGACCAGGAAGTCAATGGTCTTGCCGATTGCGATCGAGCTCCGGATGTTTTGCAAGCGGCCGCTGCGCTGCATGTCCTTGATCAGCTTTTTCAACGGAGTTTTCTTCGATTCCGCGATCCGGGAAAGGTGGTTAACGAGCTCGGCGTCGGTTGCCGAAATCTTTTCCACCCGGGCGATTTCCTGCAGGATGAAATTGGTGCGGAGGTTGGAAATCGCGCTGTGTCCGGCGCTGGCGAAAATTTCATTCTGCTGCGACTCGATTTCCTCCTCGGTCATGCCTGATTGCACGCCGCGCTGCACCATGGCATCGGCCTGGTTCTGGGTTTCGCGGGTGACGAGGTCTTCCGGGAGCTCGAAGTTCACCTGCGAGTTGAAGTGCGCGACGATCTGGTTGACCTTCATGTCATCGATCTTGCGCTGGCGTTCACTCTGCATGTTGTCGCGGATGATGGAAGTGATCTCATCCATGGTCTTGCCGGGCGCGAGCTTGTTGGCCAGTTCGTCATCGAACTCGGGCAGCACCGCGGTTTTCAGTTCCTTGACGGTGGTGTTGAAAACCATTTCCTTGCCGCCGAGACCCAAGATGGAAAAATCTTCGGGCAGGGTGACGGTGATGTCCTTGGAATCGCCGGGCTTCAGCCCCTCGAGATGCACCGTGAAACCCGGCAGGAAGGCCTCTTTATCGAGCCGCAACCAGTAACCGTCGCGACCTGTTAGATAGCCCGCGGATTTTCCGAGAAACTCGTCGGTAGGTTTGCCTTCGACGGTTGAAGTGTAATCGATCACCGCGAAGTCGCCGTCTTGCGCGGCGCGATCGGTGATGTCGGTGAATTCGGCGAAGCGTTCGCGAAGGGCTTTGAGTTGCGCTTCAACATCGGCTTCCGGAACAGCAGCCGGCGGCACGGTTACATTGACACCCTTGTAGTCGGGCAACTGGACTTCGGGAGCGAGCGTGAGCTTGGAAACAAAAGTCATGTTGCCGTTGGGAAGCGTGGTCATGTCTTCCGGCACGCCGAAATCGAGAACATGCAACGACTCTTTCTTAAGAGCCTCATCGTAGGCTTCGGAAATGAGCGCCTCGTTCAATTGCTCCTCGATCTCCTTCTGAAAGCGCTTCTCAACCACCGCGCGCGGCGCCTTGCCCGGACGGAATCCCGGCACGCGGGCTTTGGTGGCGTAACCATTCACGATCTGATCACGTTCGCCCTTCACTTTGTCCGCGGGGATTTCGACCCGCAGGGTGGCGACACATTTCGGCTGCTTCTCAACGACGATATTCATGGGAAAAATGCCCGGCTTCTTGACCGGGGGGCGGAAACTAGTCCTTCCCGGCGTCCTTTGTCAAACCGGGGTTCCCCAAAGTACCTGTGGATTCCTATCACCATAGTGGCTGGGGCGTCTCGCCCCAGTCCGTTGCAGGATCCCTCCCGCTCCTGCTCTTTCACCCCCCCCAACCCGGCAGTGGCATCCTCGACCCCCGCAGGCCCAAGGGAAATGGGGGCTGGTAGCCAACCAGATCCAGGGCGAGAACGCTCTGGCAACGGACTGCGGCGAGACGCCACAGCCACTATCAGAAGTGGCAATCGCGTTGGTGGGTGCTGAAGCAGGCGGAGGCGCTGGCGGATGATTGGACGGGGAGGGCCGGATGAATAAATGAATGAAGGCCGGGATGAATCCCGCGGTCCGTGAAGAAGTTGCGGCCAAACGTTGCAGCCACATTTCAAGATGACCTGGGGCGAGACGACCCAGCCACTTGAAGAAAGCCTCACCCATCCGTCCACCCACTCCACGCCCACAGATGCGGATCGAGTTCAGTCAGCGCGGCGGAGATTAGACGTGCGCTATCATTCGGATCGCGCAACACCGCGATCATCGTAGAACCCGAGCCGCTCATCATTGCGGCGGAGACTTCTTTCCGTGCGAGCAACCACATTTTCATTTCCGCGAGGAAGCGGTGTTTTTGGAAGACGGGGCGT
>JANMJQ010000197.1:0-1581 GCA_031371445.1 Akkermansiaceae bacterium | reverse complement strand
GCGCGTGAGCTCGCGCTGCGGGACACTTGCAGACGAAGGCAGATGAAAGGGATCGTTCATGAGTCGGGAAAATTATCGCACGAATTGGAATTCAGGCAGCATCAACACCAGCCACAACAAATCTTCAACCGCCTGCGGCGACGGCTTCGTCCCGAGCGTTGCAACCAAACCAGCTTTCTCCTCGGCTGACGGAGCCCGGCCGAGCACACGGAGATAGAGGTCATCCACCAGGGACGCGGGGCTCGGCGCGGTGGCGGTGAGCTTGTTGGCTCCTTGCGTGAGAAGGCCGGCAAGGAGATCGCCGTTGGCGAGATCGATCGCTTCCAAGGTGGTGATGTTGTCAGGACGCATGCTGACGATTTGTTCACGGTTCGGTCGACCCAGCGCGCGCATCAGCAGGTTGGCGGGGACGAGTGAGGCGCGGACCATGGGAGCATTTCCCGATGCCAGTTTCGCCGCGAATTCGGGCATCCAAGCTGCCCAAATATTTTGTTCGTTAATCACCTGGGCCGCTTGCCAATCGCCGGGTGGGCGCGGAAATTTCCCGTCGGCACCCGGCAGCGTGGGAGACCATTTCCACGACGAATCCGTGGCAACCATCACTTTTTTACCGTCCGCCAATTCGATATGGGCCTCTAACAGAAAGCCGGCGGGATTCGGTGAAGTCGCACCATTCTTCGCCACGACCACCAAAGTGTTGCGACCTGCCTTGAGGTGCGAGAGATCCAGTTGCCGGGGAGCTGGCGGGCCAAAAGGCTGCTTGGCGACCGACTCGCCGTTGAGAAAGATTTCCCCTTCGTTGTCGACACAGAAAGCCGCGCGTACGGACACGGGTGCCGATGGCAAATCGATGGCGGTGGCGAGTGTGATTTTTGCATCGGGGGCAATCATGGATGCGGCCGCCTGCGACCAGATCCAGCGCGCGGTGAGTTGTGCTCCGGCTCCGGCGGATTTGCGTGGAATACCAGGCGCGGTCTCCGCGGGTGCGGTGCCCGTCAGCGTCCACACCGCATCCAGGAATTCCTCCGCGGTCATCTTCTTCGCCACCGGCCCGCGGAACAATTTGTCGGTCGCCGGATCTCCGCTCACCACGCTTGCCGATTGGTACGCCTGCGAGTTGGCAATGAACGCGAGGGCCCTTTTCAAATCGTAGCCATCATCCACGAACTGAACAGCGAGGTAATCTAACAGGTCGGCATCCCACGGCGGAGTGCCCATGGAATCGACCGGATGCACGATCCCCCGCCCCATCATGCGCTGCCAGAGACGGTTGACGATGGTGCGCGCGAAGCGGCCGTTGTCCTTGTGCGTCATCAACGCGGCAAGCTGCTTGAGACGCTCCGGCCGCGCGGCGGATGCATCCACCTGACCCAACTCGGGAAAGATCCACGATGCCTCCGCCATCCTTCCGGTCGGCTTGTCACAGCGTTCGATTTCCAATGGCCGCTCTGAATAGATCGCCGCCAGTCCGTAGGCTTCATCCAGTTTCCATCGATCCACAAAACTGTCGTGGCATGACGCGCACTTCATGTTCAGGCCAAGAAAGGTTTGTGAAATCGATTGCGAGAACTGCACCTCGCG
>JANMJQ010000146.1:0-7389 GCA_031371445.1 Akkermansiaceae bacterium | reverse complement strand
TTTCAGAAGTCTATTTGATGAAATAGAACGGATTGGGCAGCTTGAAATCGCGCTCCGAGTGAGTTCCGGCGAAATCGCTGAACTGGTCGCCGACGTTGGCGATGATGGTATAACCTTGTCCGGAAATCCGCGCGCGTTGTGAGGATTTGTAATCGGCGACGGACTCCTTGCCGGTGTTGGATCGGACAATCAGCGCGGTGTAGTTTTGCATCCCCTCGTGAGCCAGGTTGAGGCGTGTGGCCTCGCGTCCGCTCTCACGGCGACCGGAGATGAAGAACACCGCCACATGCTTGGCGATAGCCGCCCGATAAACCCCGCGCACCGGAGCGATGGCATGGGCGCTGCCCTGGTCTACCCACGCTTCCCATCGCTGCGGGTTGTAGCCCCAGTCCTCGCGCCGCAGGTGGGGCAGGTTGGAGAGCGTGGTTTCATCGATATCGAAAACGACCGCCAGTTTGCCGCCGCGGGCCGCGCGTTGCTCGACCCATTGCTTCGCGGTTTCCGCCACCTGGCTGACATCCTTGTCGTAATCCCCGTTGTCGATGTATTCGCCGACCTTGGTTTTGAGCTGCGAGAGGTTCGCCGGTTCGTTTGAAGGGACCGTGCAAGCGCCGAGGGCCAGCATCACTATGAAAGCGAGCGGACGGAGGAAACATGCGGAAGGCGACATTGGTTTCACTTCTATCATTTTAGGTTAGAGCCTGCAAACCTTTCTGCGGGAGCGTTTCGCTTGTGGAACCGATCGCCACGGTTCTCTCATATCAAACGAACCGCGAATCGACGCCAATGGACACGAATGAATGTGTCAGATATTTCCTCCGGATTCGCGTAATCCTCCTTTGTCCGCATTTGGCTGCATTTGGCCGCACTTGGTCAGTTGCACTCTTTTCGAAAACTCCTATAATACGGCATTCTGAAGGATTGAAACGGACCAAGCCGTCGATGAACCCATATCTATCCCACACGCTGCGGAATTTTGCCAGGCTACCAAGCTTGTCGGCATTGCTGTTGATGTCCTTGGCGAGCGCCACGCCGGTCACGCTGTGGCAGATCGGCGATGATGAGGATCCGTTCTCCTCGGGCTATGATGCGACCAACGAATTTTCCCAGGAAAGCGGTTCATCGAATGCCGCTCCCGGCAACGTCACGCGGCTCCCGGGCGATCCACTTTACAACGCCGCTTCGAATCCCACGCGCGACGATCATTTCTATACAGTAGGTAATTATCCGGTTGGTTTCAACAGCCTCACATCTTCTCGCGTTGTGCCGAACCAAGAGCCGAACGTTGCCTTCGAACGGGCGATGACGAATTCCGATGCGACCAAGAACATTCATTTCATCCTCAATGCCAGCCAAGCGGGAACCCAGTCGCGTTTGCGCCTGACCTTCGATTTGGTGTACGGAGGATCATGGTCGTCAGTGACGGGCAATGGCGAAAATTTCGGCACGCATGACATCACCGTTCGTTTCAAAAACACCGGCTTCGACACGCTGGTCCTCCTGCGCAATGGCGTGGATCGGGACACCCGTTTCACCATCGATATCCCCGCCTCGAGCGTGCATGCCGCGGTGGGAGGGAACACCATCCAGATCAGCCGCAGCGGCCCAACTCCGGTTGCCAACAATTATGCCTGGATCCAGTTCGACTTCGTGAAAATGGAGGTCGATGCGGATGGCATGGCCGATGGCGACTCCGATGGATTGCCGCGATGGTGGGAAAACGAAAACCACCTCAGCGACGGCAGTGCCATCGACGCCGCTTCCGATGCCGACGCGGATGGCCTGACCGCGCTTCAGGAATACAATGCCGGCGTGATGTCGAGCGATCCGAATCGCCGGGACACCGATAGCGATGGCTTGCTGGACGCGGCCGAGCGCGCTGCGGGAAGTAATCCAAATCTAACAGACAGCGATGGCGACGGGCTGAATGATCGCGACGAAGTGCTCACGGCGCCCACATCGTCGCCGCTTCTAACAGATACCGATTCCGACGGCGCGCCGGATGCCTGGGAAAAGCGCGTTGGCTCGAATCCGTCATCCGCCGCGAGTGTGCCTGCTTCATTCGCGGGGGCGATTGGGATCAACTTCGTATCCTCGTACGACACTGCCGGCACGATTTCATCGATCACGCCGGCTGGAGTGGTGCCGCAGATGCGATGGAACAACACGGTGGCTTTGCGCAATTACAGCCGCGATTCGGGTGGCACACCTGACATCGCTTCACCAACCGTTGCTGTGATTTCACGCGCTAATGGCCAGACGTCCGGCATGTCGATCGCGTGGATTTCGCAAAATAATTCCACGACTTACAACGATGGCAGTGCCGACCAGAAGCTGATGAACGGCTTCATTCAGGCCTATAACGGGGGGGCTGTGGCACTGACGGTCAGCGGCATTCCATTTTCATCCTACCATGTCTTCGCCTTCGTGGGTGGCAGCTACGACGGTCAGGAGGCCTCGGTGAAACTCAACAACGAGGCCGCTACCGTGCGTCAATTCATCACCAGCTCGACGCCACCGCAAAACGCCTGGGTAGAGATCCCAGCACCGACCATTGCCATGCCCTATGCGGTGGGAAATTATGTGCGCTATGCGAATCGAAGCGGCAGTTCGTTCACGTTGAACCTGACCAACGTTGACGGCTATTCGGTCGGATTGCATGGCATCCAGATCGTCGATGCGGCGCTCGATGCCGATGCCTCGGGTATCCCCGATTGGTATGAAATGCAATACGCGCTCGAACCAGCCAGCGCCGCAACGGCAAGTGCCGATCCGGATGGCGATGGCTTGACGAACCTTCAGGAGTTCCAACGTGGTTCGAATCCGAAAAAGTCCGACAGCGACGGCGACGGTCTCGCGGATGGAGCTGAACCGGCATCGAATGTTTTGTCCATGGACAGCGATGGAGACGGGCTCGGAGACTATGCGGAGACCACAGCGCCACTGCCCAGCAACCCGAATTCTACAGACTCGGACGGCGATGGCATTTCCGACAAGGATGAAACCCGCTACGGATTCGATCCCGCCGTAAACCCAGCAGGCGGCTGGACACCGCTTTACTCATCCTCGCCGAAGAAGTGGGAATGGAAAATGGAGCCGGTGCAATTGGTCTGGGACCACGGCGCGGGTGCGGTTGGCGGTGACAATGGCTATGATGACACCCTGCTCGCGTTCTATGTGGGAAATGTGCAGGCCGATTCGGACCGCAGCATCGACATGCGCTTGCGTGCGGTGAATGGCGTGATCACCTATCAATTCGAGTCGTTCGACGGTGAAGCCTTCAGCGCCTCCAACTCGCCGACGGGCAATGTTTATCTAACAGACGGCAACAACCCGCCCCTTGACCTGAAAGCGGCGCTTGGCTTCAGCGGTTATGGATCGACGGACATCTCCGACAAGCTGCGCTTCCGCATGCTCGCCACCCGTGGCAGTGGCAATGTCTGGGCGGTGACTTTTGAAATTTTCAACGTCACGAAAAACACCACGGTGGTTTCCCGGCTCGTCAGCCAATCGACTGCGGGTGCCAATGTTGATGCGGGCACCGCGACATGGCGGAACAATGAAGATGTCGTGGGCCTGCCAACCATTGAGTTGAACGAAGGCACACGCTTGTTTATCACCCCCACTTCGCTGGAAACCTTGCCCGCATTTTCCGCTTATGCCGACGCCGACAACGACGGCATGCCGAACGCATGGGAGGATACATACTTGCTCAACAAAAACTCCGCGGCAGACGCGACCCAGGACGCGGATGGCGACGGTTTGAAGAACCGCGACGAGTATCTTGCGGGAACCAATCCGCGTCTAACAGATACGGATGGTGATGGTGTCGATGACCGGGTGGAGCATGACGAAGGGAGCAATCCGCTGCTCGCCAGCCTGCGTCCGGCCTTCGCGGGTGGCATCACGGCCAGTGGCACGGATTTTAACCACAACGGTCTCGATGACGCATGGGAGGCCCGCTTCAAGGCAGCCGGACTTTCGACGGCAGGGGACAGCGATGGCGACGGCGCGAGCAACGCCACCGAAGCGTCGTGGGGTACCGATCCATTCGACGCCCATTCGCGGATCGGTGTTTCGATGCAGCGCTCCGGCAACGACGCGCTGCTTGCCTGGACGAGAAGTTCATGGAAGCGCCAGCGCGTTTATCGCTCGTCGAACATGAACTCATGGCAATGGTTGTCGCTGCCATTCACCCCGAGCGGAGCCGACGACACGGCGCGTGTGACCAATCAATTCACATCTTCGCCATCCGCCTTCTTCTCGATCGAAACGAAGGACCGCGATTCCGATGGTGATGGTGTTTCAGACTGGGATGAAATGTTCGTCGGCAGCGATCCCTATGCCCGCGACAGCAGTCGGACAAGCGCCCTGACACTCGACAATGAAGGCAGCGTCAATGGCAGTGTCTCCGGCGACTACGCGGCCTTTGCGAACCGCTTCAGAAACGGCCTGCCCGGCGGCTCCGGCGGACAACCGACGCGCGATCAGGCCGCGCGCTTTTTGCAGCAAGCAAGCTTCGGCCCGACCATCGCTGAGTTGGATCGCGTCCAGTCGTTTGGCTTCGCGGGATGGATCGACGATCAGATCGCCAACCAACCGGCGACTTACCAGCGCCCGGCGATCGAAGCCATGCTCAAGGATCTTCGCGGACCGCGCCTCGATTTGAGTTATAATCATGGCGACCTGGATATCAGCGGCAGCAACACGGCAAGCGCCTTCGCCCGTGCGGCGGTGGGTGGTCCGGACCAGCTTCGCCAGCGCGTGGCCTTTGCGCTGAGCCAGATCATGGTTGCTTCCAAGCGGGATCCAAATCTAACAGATCGGCCGCTCGCGATGACGGATTTCTATGACATTTTCATTCGCAATGCGTTTGGAAATTACCGCGATGTTCTTGGAGAAGTCACCCGTCATCCGGCGATGGGCCGCTATCTCAGTCATATCGGAAATCAAAAGGCGCGTCCTGAAATCAACCAATACCCTGACGAAAACTACGCGCGCGAATGCATGCAGCTTTTCAGCATCGGCCTCTGGCAGTTGAACCAGGACGGCACGCGCAAGCTCGATGGCAGCGGCAACTTCATCCCTACTTATGACACCGCTGATGTCACCGAGATGGCGCGCGTTTTCACCGGCTTCTGGTTCGGCGGACAATATTGGGGCAGCGGCGGATACGTTGATGCCAATCTTTCCGTGCCCATGACGATGTGGGCGGAAAAGCATGACTTCGGCGCGAAGAACCTGCTGGGCGGTCTTTCGATTCCCGCGCGTTCCATGAGTGTGCCCAATGGTCTGCGCGATGTGGATGACGCGCTCGATTATCTTTTCAATCACCCGAACAACGCGCCCTTCGTTAGCCGGCAGTTGATCCAGTTCCTCGTCACCAGCAATCCCAGCCCGGCCTATATCGGGCGTGTGGCCGCGGTCTATGCGAACAACGGCAGTGGCAAGCGTGGTGATCTCGCTGCGGTAGTGCGCGCCATTCTGTTAGATGTGGAGGCGCGCGATGTCCGTTGGTCGGAAGGATCGACTTCGTTCGGCCGCCTGAAAGACCCGGTGCACCGCGCGATGACACTCGCCCGCGCCGGACGGCTTGGGCGTTATCCTGCGGTGAACTGGTGGGACTACGGGAATTTCTATGAGGATGCCCTGCAGTCGCCCGGGTACTCGCCGAGTGTGTTCAATTTCTATCGGCCCGATTATCGTTCGCCGGGTCTGCTCACGCAAAATCAACTTGCTGGTCCCGCTTTCCAAATCACCAACAGCTACACCAGCATCTCGTTCATCAACCGGCTCTGGGAAAATACCATCGATGGCCTGCGTCTTTACGACACCTACGTCTTCACGCCGGACTACCGTGATCTGTTAGAAGTCGCCGGCAACGCGCCATTGCTGGTGGACCGCGCGAACCTGCTCTTCTGCGGCGGCATGATGAGCGCGGCGACGCGGGCGACGATTCTCAACGCCTTGAACCAAACCTCATCGGGGGATCCACTGCAACGCGTCCAACTCACTGTCTTCCTTGCCTCGGCCTGTCCCGAGGGTGCCGTGCAACGCTAAGCCACCTATTGCCATGCCTCCTATTTCACGACGGAAGTTCCTGCATCAGTTCAACTGTGCGGCGGTCGGCTCTTCGGCCATTCTCAACACGCTTCTCAACCTCAAGCTCGCCAACAATGCCGCTGCCGATGAACTTGGTGGTGGCACCGATTCGAAGGCGCTCGTCTGTCTCTTCCTCAGCGGTGGCAGCGACTCGTTCCAAATGCTCGTGCCTTGGGAGCAGTCGCTCTACAACAGCTATTCCGTCACCCGCGGCGCAACCGGCAGCGATGGTGGACTTGCCTTGAATCGCAGCAGCCTGCTCCAGCTTACGGGCAGCGCCGCGAACTTTGGATTTCATCCATCGATGTCCGGCATGCACCAGATGGCCACCGGCACCGGCGCTTTCGTGGGCAAGAAACGCCTAGCTGCAATTACCAATGTCGGCACCTTGATTCAACCGATCAGCAAGGCCGAGTATCTGGCTTGGGAAAATGGCTCCAATGCCGCGTTGCCTGTGCCACGGGCCTTGTTTTCGCACAGCGACCAAATCGAGCAATGGCAGACCGCGATTCCGCAGGGCGCGCTTGAACTCACCGGTTGGGCCGGACGCGCGGCCGACATCCTCAACTCCGCTTACAACACCAACGCCACCTCGATGAGCATTTCGTTGAGCGGCAACAATGTTTTCCAAGTCGGCAACACCACCACGCAGTTCGTCATCACACCGGAAGGTTCTTTGAGTTTCGCCAATTACAGCGAGCCACATCAACTCAAGAACCAGGCGCTTCGCAGCACGCTCGAACAAAGCTACTCGAATCTGCTTTCGCAAAGCTTCGCCACTCTCGCCAAGCAAAGCGATGACGCGCAGTTGTTATTCCAGGCGCAGTTCGATTCCGCTGCCGGTGATCTCGGGGCCGCTGCGGCGCTTTTTCCCGCGAACAACTATCTCGCCACCACTTTGAGCGCGGTGCTGCGTGCCATCAAGATCCGCTCAACCCTCGGCCTACGCCGCCAAACTTTCTTCGTCAACTGGGGTGGCTGGGACATGCATGGCGATCTGTTAGGTCCACAGGCCGGCATGCTTCTCGGCGTGGACGCCGCCCTCAGCGCCTTCCAACAAGGCCTTGAACTGTTAGGTCTCTCCAACGACGTCGTCACTTTCACCGCCTCCGACTTCGGACGCACCCTCCGCTCCAATGGCCGCGGCACCGACCACGCCTGGGGCGGCAATGCCTTTGTCATGGGCGGACCCGTCGATGGCGGTAAAATTTTTGGCAGCTATCCCGATCTCACTCTCGATGGTCCTGACGACGTTGGATACGGCGGACGTCTCCGTCCCACCACTTC
>JANMJQ010000125.1:0-2455 GCA_031371445.1 Akkermansiaceae bacterium | reverse complement strand
GCATTGCCGGATGCGATCCGTGAGCACGGCATCGATTTCGAAAACGTAAAAGCCGCTGGTGCGGAAGCGAAGGACGCGGCGGCATATCTTGAACTGCATATCGAGCAGGGGCCCGTTCTGTTAGATATGGATCTGCCGCTGGGTGCGGTGCTGGGAACCTTCGGAGTCGAGCGCCATGCGATCACCTTCCGCGGGCAAGCGGCCCATTCGGGAAGCACGCCGATGAACCGCCGCAAGGATGCGTTCCTGGCCGCCGCCAGGATGGCTCCTGAGATTTATGAAATCGCGGCGCGCCATGGTGGTGTTTGCACGATTGGATCCTGCCTTACCAAGCCGGGCATTGTCACCAGTGTGGTGGCCGAGTGCCGGATCACATTGGACCAACGTCATCTCGATGCGAAGGCGCTGGGGGCGATGTTAGCTGATGCGCAATCCGCAAGCGAACGACATGCCGCGGACGCGAAGGTGACCGTGGAGTGGGAGCGCTTGTGGCAGATCGAGCCGGTGCTTTTTCATGATGAGCTTGTTGATTTCTGCGACGCCGCGATTTTGGAAACCTGTGGCACGTCGCACCGCATGCCATCCGGCCCTTTGCATGACGCGGCGGAGGTTTCGCGGGCTGGCATTCCCACGGTGATGATGTTTGTGCAAAGCCTTCATGGGATCAGCCACAACAAGATCGAGGACACCCGTGAGGACCACCTGGAACAATGCGTCGTTGCCTTCGACCGGCTGGCGCGCAAGACGATGGAGTGGATTGCAGCGATGTGACTTCCTTGAATATGTAGTGGTGGATTTTCGCAGGGCCAGCGGGCGATTTTGCATTTGCGGTCGCGGAACTGCAGCGCAATGTTCCCGGCGCGACTGATTTCCGGTCGCCGCAAAAACCCTTAAAACCCATGCTTCGATCCCGTTCCGCCCGGGCAGTGCTTGCTCTCGTCCCACTTGCCGTGTGCTGGCTGGCGCCCAGCCGTGCCTTCGCGCTGACTTATCACATCAGTTGGCTGGAAGATGAAGGCAAGCGCGCCCAGATCACGGCGGTGATGAATGAAGCGGTCGCGATTTATAACGCGACCACCAACTTCAACGTGGATGTCAACGTCATCTACAGTTCGGGGATTCCCACAGCCCAGTCCAATTACAACGGCGAACTTGGCTTCGGCGGCTCGATCAGCACCCAGGTGGCGCTGCATGAGATCGCGCACTATCTGGGAAGCGGAACCACCACCCAGTGGGAAGATAGTTTTAATGGCGGAACAATCTGGGCCAGACCTGTCGTACAGCATTTCGTCAAATTCTTCGATGGTCCGGGTGGGGTGATCAACAGGTCCGGGGTTCACTATTTTCCCTATGGCTTCAACTATGGCAACGAGGATAATCCCGACGCGCGTTTGCGGTTACCTCGTCTCATCCAGGCCATGCGCTTCGACATGGGTGGTCAGGATAGTGATGGAGATGGGATTTCCGACGAGTGGGAACGATACAAAATCGGCGACCTTTCCCATACGAACGCCGGGGATATCGATGGCGACGGGCTCAGCACTTTTGACGAATGGTGGACGGAAGGAAATCCACTGCAGGCGCAGCCGATCCGCAATGGCCGCGTCTATCAGATCCGCTCCAAGCTCAGCCAGCAATTGGTGGAAGTGGAGAATACGACGGCTGGCGCGAACGTGCGGCAGAATCCAAACAACGGCAGCGATTTGCAAAAATGGACCGTATACGGCGTTGGCGGAGGGTATTGGAAGTTTATCAACCTCGCGAGCGGCAAGGCATTGGAAACGATCAACCAGTCGACCGCCGCGGGTGCGAATGTGATCGCTTGGAATGATACGGGGAATGCCAACCAACACTGGCGGATTGTCCCGGATGGAACGACATACTCGAAAATATTCAATCAGAACGCCACCAACATGGTGCTTGATGTCGATGGCGGACAGAATGCCACGGGCAACGGCACCAACATTTCGCAATACTATGATGTGATCGGCGGAACCAACCAGGATTGGGAATTCGATGACGTGACGCCATCGGACGTTCCCGTGTCGTTGATGGCCGAATACAAGCTTGAGGGAAATGCCCGTGACCACAGCGGCCGCTTGTTTCATGGCACGGCCACCGGTGGAATTGTTTATAACACTGGCCGCATCGACGGCCAATGTGCGACATTCAACGGCACGACCGGCTCGATCCAGATTCCGGCCTGCGTCGATGTTAATTTCAGCCTCGCGTGCTGGGTGAAAACCACCGCCACCGCGGGCAACGGGCAATGGTATAACGGCATGGGTCTCGTTGATGCGGAAGTGCCTGGAGCTTCGACCGACTTCGGTTTGGCGATGGTTGGCAACAAGGCTGCCTTCGGCGTGGGTAAAAACGATTTCACCATCCTCTCCAGCGGAGCGATCAATGACGGCGCGTGGCATCACCTCGCGGCGACTTTGAACACCACGACGGG
>JANMJQ010000061.1:0-2201 GCA_031371445.1 Akkermansiaceae bacterium | reverse complement strand
ACTCCGGCTTGATATCCGACTCATACGAACGCGCGACATGGTTCGGCACAAAGTCGATGATCACCTTGAAACCCGCGCCACGGCAGCGCTCCAACAGCTCCCTGAACTCGTCCAGCCGCTTGTCGGGATTCACCGCGTAGTCCGGGCAGACGTCAAAGTAATCCTTGATCGCATACGGACTGCCCGCAATGCCTTTCAAGATATCCGGATCGTCCGCAGGCCGTTTCGGATAGGCCGTGCCGCTCGCTTGTTCCAAAACACCGGTCAACCACAAATGCGTGAAGCCCATTTCCTTCAACGATCCAAGGGCCGCCGGGTTGATGTCGTTGAATTTGCCACAACCATTTTCGGCAAGCGTGCCGTTGGGTTTGCGGGTTTCGTTGGTGTTGCCGAAGGTCCGGACCATGAGCTGATAGATCACGGGTCGCGGCGCGGCGGCTGCCTGCTGGGTTTGGGACATGGTCAGTAACAAGGCAGCGGTTAGGGAAGATTGCCAGCTCATGGCTCGATGGCATCTGGCGTTGATTTCGTGGCATTGTCTTTCACCAGCAGCGTGCAAAACGCGGCAACGAGCATGCAGATGCCGCCGAAAACCACGGCTGTCAGACGGTTGACGCCTTCGAAATGCTCCATCACCCGGCTGAGCACGATCGCCACCAGGATCTGGGGGATCACGATGAAGAAATTGAAAATACCCATGTAAACGCCCATCCGCTTCGGTGGCAGCGCGCTGGAAAGCATCGCATACGGCATGGACAGGATCGACGCCCATGCAATGCCAACGCCCCCGAAGCAAATCCACTGCAGAACGAAGTGATTTCTAACAAATCCAACGCTGGCCAAGCCCAGTCCGCCGGCGATCAGGGAGAAGAAGTGAATCCATTTCGCTGGCACAATCCGCCCCACCCACAACAACGCCATGGCCGCGAAAAAAGCTGTTAGATTGTAGACGGCGAAGCAGTTGTTCGCGAGATCGATGCCGTCCTTGTAAAGGGCGGACGCCGTGTCCGTCGCCCCCATGATGTTGCGCGCCACGGCGACGCTGAAAAAGATCCACATGCAAAACAATCCCATCCAGGTGAAAAACTGCACCGCCGCGAGTTGCTTCATGCGGGTGGGCATTTTCTTGAGAGCATCGATGATTTCACCGACGCCGCTGAATTCATGGGGCGGCTCGTCGGCCTCGGGAGGATGCTCGCGCGTGGTAAGGACCGTCCACAGCACCGCCAGGATGAACACGACCGCGCCGACGGTGAATGCGACATGAACCGTTTGGGGAATGGCTTGGCCGGTTCCGGTTGCCGCGCTGACACCACCATGGTCACGCAGCCAGCCGGGCAGCTTGGAAGCAATCACCGCGCCCGCGCCAATGAAGACCGATTGCATCGCGAAGCCGACCGTGCGCTGGCGCTCGGGAAGCAGGTCGGCGACGAACGCGCGGAACGGCTCCATGCTGACATTGACCGAAGCGTCGAGGATCCACAACAGGCCCGCCGCCATCCACAAGGCACCGGAGTGCGGCATCGCAAACAGTGCCATCGATGCCAACAAAGCCCCGGCGAGGAAATACGGACGGCGGCGTCCTAATACCGGATGCCATGTCCGGTCGCTCATGGCACCAATGATCGGCTGGATGATCAGACCAGTTAGAGGAGCCGCAAGCCACAGCAGGGGCAGTTCGCTTTCTTTCGCACCGAGGTATTCATAAATCGAGGACATGTTGCCCATCTGCAAACCCCAGCCGAACTGGATTCCGAAAAATCCAAAGGACATGTTCCAAATCTGCCAAAACGAAAGCGGCTTTTTCTCGGTCATATGGGTTTTCCAATTGGTAGGAAGCGCAGGCTATCATTTGCCCACCCCCCTACGGCAAGCCCTCCGTCGCGCTTTGAAACTTTTCCCCGGCTTCATCGGATTTGCCTAAACCCTCAGCGCGAATCGACATCCGGCCGGCGCTTCTTCCGTTCCTCGCGGACGACGGCGAGGGCATCGTAAAGCGCGAATAACAGAACCACCAGCGTGGCGAAAGCGCATCCACCCCACCAGAGGATGGCGCGAATAGGGCTTTGCCAGAGCCATGCGTCGATGCCCCACAGGCCGGTGGCCAGCATTCCGAGTGGGACCAGCACCATCCGGCCCAACCATTTCCGCCGCTCGGCGCGATCATGGAGAACGGCCCGCGCAAGGCCCTTGCTGTCACT
>JANMJQ010000050.1:0-4126 GCA_031371445.1 Akkermansiaceae bacterium | reverse complement strand
GCAACCAAGGGCCTCGCCGAACAATTTCCCCATCGCGTGTTCGACGCGCCGATCTCGGAAGATGCGATGCTTGGCCTGGCAATCGGCGCGGCCATCGAAGGCATGCGTCCGATCGTGGAAATGCAGTTCGCCGATTTCTCGTCCCTCGCCTTCAACCAGATTGTCAACCAAGCCGCGACGCACTTTTACCGCACGGGCATGCCGATCCCCATCACGATCCGGCTGCCCTCGGGAGGCACGCCGGGTTCCGGCCCCTTTCACAGCCAAAGCATGGAAGGCATCTACGCCCAATATCCGGGCCTGGTGGTATTGACGCCAGCGACCGTATCGGACGCCTATCACATGCTGTTAGATGGCGTGGCGCTCGACGATCCGGTCATCTATTGCGAGCACAAGTTTCTCTATCGCTGGTTGAAGGCGAAGTCGATCAACGGCGACTATCTGCCCATCGGCCAGGCGCGCATCGCGAGACCCGGCAAGCATGCGACGGTGGTGGCATATAGCGCGATGGTCCATGAAGCCGTGCGCGCGGCGGAACGATTGCAACAGGATGGCTGGGAAATCGAAGTGGTCGATCTGCGCTCGGTGAAGCCGCTGGATCTCGACACCGTTCTTGCCTCCGTCGCGCGGACCGGCCGCCTGCTTGCGGTGGGCGAAGCCTTCCCATGGGGCGGTGTCACGGCTGAAATCGTGGCCCGCGTTACTGAAGAAGGCTTTCATTTGCTGGACGCGCCACCGCAACGGCTCAACGCAAGGGATACTCCCGTTCCCTATCATCCTAAACTCTGGGCAGCGCACCGGCCAACGCCGGAATCGATCTGCGAGGCGCTGCGCAAACTTCTAACATTCTAATTTCAGCATTTCAGTATTTCAGTTTTCAGCTTTTACCAAAATGCCCACTGTTCCCATCCTCATGCCACAACTCGGTGAATCCATCGCCGAGGCCACGGTCGTCCGCCTGCGGGTCGCGGTCGGCGATTCTGTTAGAACGGACCAGGAAATCATCGAGGTCGAAACCAACAAGGCGGTGATGGGCGTGACCACGCTCTGCGATGGCGTGGTCTCGGAGCTGCGCGCCCAGGAAGGAATTTCCTACTCGGTGGGCACGCTGCTGGGGCTTCTGGAAGTCACCGACGAAGAAGCCGCGCGGACGGGCGTCGAATCGCTGGAGATCCTCGAAGCGAAACGCACGGGCAGCAATGCGGGGCCGGAACAAGCGGAGGCGAACCTCCACTTTGCACTCAACGACGATATTTACGAGGAAGCCCCCGCGGTCATCCCCAGCGTCAAAGGCCTGCCAGTGCCCGCCGGGGTGATGGGAGCGCATTACATTTCGCCGCGGATGCGCGCGCGGATGAACGATCTGGGAATTCGTGAGGCGGATATTTCGGCGATCGTTGGCACCGGTGCCGGCGGCCGCGTGACGGTTGAGGATTTGGAACGCTTCCTCGACTATCTGGACGCATGGCCAAGCTCCAAAGCCTCCCCCATGCGGCTCGCGGTTGCGGATGCGATGCGCCGGAGCTGGACGCGGCCTTTGGCGACCGTCGGCCTCCCAACGCTGCTTGACCGGCTGTTGGAACACCGCCGCCACCAATCGCCCAAGCCGGGTTTGACACTTTATCTTTTGCGCGCGCTGGCATTGGCTCTAACAGAAAATCCGACGACGGCCGGTTATCTCATTGGCGACAAGGTCGTGCATCCCCGCGCGTTCGACATCGGCGTGGCGGTGCAGGTCGAAGACGGCGTAGTCGTTCCGGTGGTGCGCAAGGTCGACCAGAAATCGCTGCGCGATCTGGTCGCCGAATACGACGACCTCGTGGACCGCGCGCGGCGGCGGCGTCTAACAGAAGGAGATTGCAGCGGTGGCATCGCGACCGTCACCAACTTCGGAACCTTCGGCCTTACCATCGGCACACCGATCCCACTGCCCAACGAGACCTTGATCCTCGGCATCGGTGCGGGCGTGAAAAAGCCGGTCTGGAGCACGCAGGTGGAGGCGTTTTTGCCCGCGACGGAAGCGGACCTGCTGCTGACATTCGACCACCGCGTCGTTGATGGCGGTGGTGCCGGAGTGCTGCTCAACCGGGTGGCAACCTTGTTACAAAAGCCCGAAAACCTTTGAATTTCCCCATTGAATCCGTGGACGGGCCCGAAAAATCCTCTAAGCTCGATATCCCGAAAAAGGCGATCTACCGCTTGTCGATTTACCACCGCTGCCTTCAGAAGCTGCACGGCAACGGTGTCGATACCGTGAGCTCGACGACCTTGGCACGGGCCGCCGGCGTGAAGCCCGCGCAGCTTCGCAAGGACCTCGCCTACTTCGGCCAGTTTGGCACCCGGGGCCTTGGCTACCCGGTGGAAATCCTTTCCAACATCATCCGTGACACCTTGCGCCGCGAGCATTTGCAACCGGTAATCCTGGTGGGTGCGGGCAACCTCGGTTCCGCCTTGCTGCGTTATCATGGATTTGAAAAAGAAGGCTTCGAGGTGGTCGCGGCATTCGATGCCAATCCCCTCGCCACGCGCGCGCGCGGCATCGCGGTGCCGGTTTTTCCCGACGCGGAGCTGGAGAAATTCATCGCCGCCAATTCCGTGAAGCTGGCGATCCTGTGCGTTCCAGTCGAATTCGCGCAGGCCGTCGTCAACCGCCTCGTCAGCGCTGGCATCCAGGGCGTGCTGAACTTTTCGCCGATCGTCCTCGAGGTCAGCCCGGATGTCACCGTCAACAACGTCGATCTCGCGCTCGAGCTCGAACACCTCAGCTATTTCGTCCACTGACATGCCGGAGTCCGCGGAAAATTTCCCCAAGATTTCGCCGGTCCCGCGCGTTGATACGGATGACGCCTTGGAACCCGCTGCCAAAATTTCCACATCTCCGGGTCTGGAAAAATTCATCGAGCGGGCCGTGGCGGAATACGAATCGGCGCTTATCGGTTATGCCTGCACCATCCTCAACGACATCGAACGCGCGCGCGACGTGGTGCAGGACACCTTCGTGCGGTTGTGCCAGCAGGATGTTGCCCGCGTCGAGCCTCGGCTCAAGGCGTGGTTGTTCACCGTGTGCCGGAACCGCGCGTTCGACGTCGTCCGCAAGGAAAAGCGGATGGAGCCGCTTGAGGAAATCAAGTGGACCAAAGTCGCGGGCCCGGGACTGCAACCCGACGAACACGCCGAGCTCCATGAACGGCTCGCGCGGCTGCTTCATTACCTCGACCGTCTCACCGACAACCAACGCGACGTCATCATTCTCAAGTTCCAACAAGGCCTCAGCTACGAGGAAATCGCGGACATCACCGGTCTCAGCGCGGGCAACATCGGCTTCCTCATCCACACCGGCCTCAAGCGCCTGCGCGACGTCCTGCCCGGCGATTTTTAACCCTTCCGCAGCATGAAGCTCCATCCGGAAGATCCCCGATTGACCGCCGCCGCGCTGGGTGAATTGTCGCCCGAGGAGACCGAGGCCATCGAGCGCGCCGCGGCGAACGATCCTTTGCTGCAAGTCGAACTCGCCGAACTGCGCAGGATGCGAAAAATTCTAACAGGCACTTTCGAGATGCCGGAAGAGAAACTCCCGGCACAGCATCGGGACACGATCCTGCGCACGGCACGCGAGGCTGACCGGCCGGGTTTGTTTTCATTTCTACGCCTCCCGGAGTCATTCCACCGGTTGCTCATTCCAACCGCGGCGGCGGCGGTGCTGGTGCTCGCAACGATCTTTTTGCTGAAGATGCCGAACGACGCGCCGCCGAAAACCGCCCATTCAAGCAACCCGGCCAACGCTTCGTCCGGGATTGCCGCCACCCGCAATGTGGCCATGCACGCCGCCAATCCCCGCCACGAAGCATCGCCGGCCGCGCAATTTCCGTCGCTGGAACTGCCGGTAGAGATTGGCAGAAATGGCATGGATCCCATCCGCAAATCGATTCTCAACCGCCTCAAGCCGCCCGCCGAGCTGGTGCGGTTGGAGGAAATCCTCAACACCTTTTCCTTCAGTTTCAACGGCACGACGGCCGTCGCCCCGCAAGCCCCGAGCTGGCATCCCGACGCGCGCGACATGGGTCCCGGCTACCACGCCGCGACCTTGACCGCGGAGATGATCCCATGCCCGTGGAAGCCCTCGGCA
>JANMJQ010000036.1:0-13045 GCA_031371445.1 Akkermansiaceae bacterium | reverse complement strand
GCATTCAATATGGGAAATGCCGAGGCATGGACAGCGCTACTGCCTGCGCCGCGCATTGTTAGGGCCGCACCATTTTAATCCTAAAAGAGGAATTGAACCGCATTTTCTAACAGATGCGGCGTCGCGCATGTCATCACACTTTTTCCGGAGGTTGGGCCGGCTGTGTCCGCGCGGCGCATCCGGCCCAGCTTCCGGCCAATTACTTTTTCCCGGCGCCGCCCAATTATTCCACGCTGTTGGCATCCACGGTCCAGTAGTCGTTCGGCTGATCGATCCATTGGGCGACGAGTTTCTGGGTTTGCTGTGAGAGGCTCACTTTGCCCGTATGGGCATCCCAAGTATAAGGCTGGCCGTAGAAGTCGCGGCCTTCGCGGCGCTTGAGGCCAGCGCGCCCCACCAATTTGGCGGCGATTTGTGGCCATTGCTTCGCAGGGGCTTCCGCGTGTTTCCATGCTCTCTCGTCGCGAGCGGTGTCGAGCGCTTTGGCAATGGCAATTGCCTCGGCACGCAATTCGTCGGCGGCATCCTGCCGGGCTTGGCCGAACTCGGCGGCCCAGCCGGGCAGCTTGGTGGCGAGATCGAAAGGTGGTTGGCCCAGTTCAGCATCGCCCGGGTTCCAGCCCCGGCGTACTGCGTCGGCGAGGAATCTCGTAGCCGTTTGGGTGCAGGAAGCGGCAAGCGGCGTCTCGCCAGATGTTTCGAAAGCAGCTGCGGCGGAAAGCTGGAATCGGGCGAGTTCGACGAAGCGCTCAGGCCCATCGAAAGGTTGGAACAGGGCGGCCCGGAGCCGGACGTAGGCGGGAATGTTTTTCAGGGCCCGGTCCAGGCGTTCATTGGACCACAGGTTGAACGAATCCTGCCAACCTTGGGTGGTGGCCAGAGCCAGCTCCTGCAAGGCGGCGGCCGACTGGTTCTCGGCGAGGCACTCGGCCTTTTTCAGATGGATCCCCATCCAAAAATCTGAGGTCCGGTCAGTTTCCGGCGTTTCTTTTACGTGCGTAGCAATTAGCTCGAGTGCCTCGGGTTGGCGGCCGAGGGCGGCGAGCGCGGTGCTCCGGGCGTCCCAGAGGTTCGCCGGGTTTGCCGCGCTGGAGTCGATGACGGCATTCAACCAGCTAAGCGCAGTGGACTTCTGTTCTTCCGATTTCACAAGGCTCAGGCCCCGACTGCCCAAGCCGGCAACGCTTAGCCAGTACTCGCCCTTCTTCAGCTCCTCCACATAAGACCCGGCCTCATCCCAGCGACCGAGGCGGAGAAGAACGGCGGCGAGGTTGATGATAGGGCCCACGGCTTTGGAGTCCCCGGCGCGGACGATAGCCAGAGATTGACGATATGTGGCCTCAGCTTCGGCAGAGCGTCCCCATTGTTCGTAGGTTTGTCCTAGCGAGGTTCGCCCCCAGTTGTCCTGAGCACTGAGTTCTTTTTTCTGATCGGCTTCAACCGCGGCTTGAAAGGGGACGAGACATTCCTCCAGGGGATAGCCTCCAATACGCAGGAGTTCACCCATTTCCACCAGCGAATAGACGTCGCCGGAATCTTCGGCGACTAGTTTTTCAAAGTTATCGATAGCCTTATCGATGAACCCCTGCTCCCGGTACCGACGGCCAAGTTGCTGACGAGCATCTTTTAGTTCGCCGGCGGGACCGTCTTTTGCAGTCGCGACGCGCTGCTCGGTCGCTTTAAGAATTTCTTCGGTGTTCTCGGCAACCTCCGCCAGACGTCGCCAGGCGTAATTCACTTTCGGGGCAGCACGCGTGGCTTCACGAGCTAGTTCCAGCGCGAGATTGCGCTGCTTTTTAAGTTCCTCAGGCGTGAACTTCGTCTCCGGCATGCGAATGAGGTTGTTGTCCCAATTGGCGAGCGCGTAAGCCCGCGAGTCCAGCGAGTCCTCTGAATCAAGAATTTCGCTTTCGAGGACAGCGCGCTGGTAGCAGGCCATTGATCCTAAATGCAGTTGGTCGGCTTCGCTGCTTTGCCCCGTTGGAGTTGGTGCGGCACTATCACTGTCGCCAGCGTTGTTCTTTTCACCCAATGCCAGGGCAAGATTGTCCATCCGAACGCCAAGGTTGATCCATGCATTTGCGTCGCTCTGGCGGAACTCGGCGGCCCATTTCCCGAATTTCAGTCCTTGGCGCCGATTCTCGATCGCATCACCGTCGGTTAGGCCGCTCCAGTGCTCGCTGGTTGACCCGAAATCAGCTAACAAGGAGCGCAATTTTGCAGGCAGCGCATTCTGATCGGGAATGAAGCCCTCACTAACGGCTTGCAAGCAATCCCGCCGCGCCGTTTCTACCGGCTCCAGTAGCGCCGGATTCAATTCGTACGTTGCGTTCACGACAGGCTCTTCGATTTTCTCCGTCCCGTCGGCCAAACGGACGGCGGCCGCCAGCCAAGTCCACTCGCCCCGAGCTTCGCCCGCCCAGTTCGCCAGAGAGCTTGGGGGTGAGCTGAAAATCCGAGTTCGGGCTTTGCTATCCCATCCCGTTGTTTGGTCGGTCAAAAGGCAGGCCTGCCGGGAGTTGAGCTTGATGGGGTCGAAGGAGCTGAGCATGGGCAACTCCTTCGCCTGCTGCCTCAGTGACTCTGGCAAAGCGGAGATCCCGTCAGCGGCATCCAATGCACTGCGAAGCATGGGATAGGAAAGCAGCAGCGTGGCAGGCGCGTCTTCGGCCGTTTGCAGGGACAGTTCTCGCACGGCACACCACACTTCGGTCAGCAACGGGTTGGCGGACGGGATGCGCACCTGGCGGAGGTTTTCTGAGTGTCGCACGGCTGGCGCTATCTCCAGCTCGGAATTCACCGTTAAACCCGTCATTAACTGCGCCTCAGCCGACGTGGGGATGTGTGCCGGCTGCCACCAGCGGAGAAGGCCGGCCGACATCCCAAGCAGCCGCCGCGAATCTGAGGAAAAGGATGCCCCCCGCTCAAAGTCCGTAGCCTCCGAATGAGCGAGCGGTCCCAACGACCGGCGTTCTTGCAAATCCAGGAGGAACGCACTACCATCGGTTCCTGCGGTGAGGGCGAGCGTTCCATCGGGCGAGACGCAAATCACATCGGCGGGAGTATCCGACAGGCGGTGATTCATCGACAATCGTTCGAGGGCGCAATCCATCCAGAGCGTGCCTTCGTCAGTGGCGAGTAGGAAAGCCTCGGTGCCGGGGATGGCGGTGGCGGCACGGATTCCCCAATCGGCCTCAATCTCACGGCGCGCGAGAGATTGCTGATTCAGATCGAGAATGAACGGCCGCCCCGTCTGCGGGACGAGCAGGGCCCAGCGGCCGGTGGCATCAAATGCCACGGTGGTGACGCGCTCCGGCAGGGTGAACGCTGAGCGCTGCGCTTTGCGTAATTCCGCCGGGCCGGATTGCGGTGGTGGCAAGGTCCAGAACTCGACCTCGCCACGATGGTTGAGCAGGGCGCATCGATGCCCGTCCGGTGAAAGGACCACCGAGGAAAGCCGCGTTATGCGTTCGGTGAAAGCCGGATGAGGGCGGATGATCTGACTGTCGGCTAGATCTGCGGTGGCATAACGTTGGCGGGTGCTGAGGTCGATCCATGAAAGCAGGGTTTCCGTCTCTTCCACGACAGCACTCGGAATCGCTTTTTCTCCGGGTCCGAGAGCGAGGACGCGCCGGCAGGGCGTTTGCAGCGGGATGGGAGCGAGCGCCCCGGTGGTGGGGTTCCAAAGCTGAAGACCCGCACGATCCGAAAAAGCGAACTGACCGTCATGCAATTCCACCACCAAATGATTTTCGCCGCCCTTGCGGGTCGCGAGGGGGACTTGCGGCAAGGGGTCGTTCAGGACCGACCAGAGGGTCAGCGCGCCGCCTTCGTCGGCGGCAGCGAAGGTTTGCCCATCCGGGGAAAAGGCCATCGTGGCAACGCCCTTGGAGAAGGCCGGAACCCGCTCGAAAAATTCCGCGTCCGGTTCTGCCGTGTCGCGTTGAAAACGGATCGTTCCATCGCGGTATCCGGTAGCGGCAAAGCGCCCGCTGGGATGTTCGGTGAATGCCGTAACGGCATCGGACATGTTTCCCTCTCGTCTGGCGTTGGTAATACTAACACTCGCTAGCCCCCGGGCCTTGTTGCGAGGATAGGGCTCATAGGCCAATTGCCAGAAATGGCTTGGACCGGCCAATGTTGTGAAGCCATTTCGGCTGGCAGAAGACGATAGAAGGTGCGGCTGGGGGTTTGGCCATGTGAGAAAGAAGTCGTCGGTCTCCCCCGTGGCCGCGTTGACAAAGCCGATTCCGCTGGAACAGGAAACGGCAAGCAGCCCGCGCTGGGCGTCCAACGCCACAGCTCCGATGAAAGCTCCTTGCATTCCCGGAGCGAAACTTTCCCACGGCACCTCGCGGCTGCTGGATCCATCGCTCACCCGGATCCATTCCCTGCTCTGCTTCCCGGCGGTCACAGTCTGGACCAGAACTTGGGCTCCATCCCCCGTGAAAAAGATATCCGGATCTTCGCGGTAGGTGGTGCTGACAACGGTCCTGGATGAGACAGTCTTTGCGTCGGACTCCAATCGGAAGATCGTAAAACCGACGGCGCCAATCGCATCGTTCTTCTGAAGCACCACCAGATTGCGCCCGTCCTCAGTTGTAACGATGCGGTCAATGATGCCATAGTCCCGGTGCGGCAGCTGGATCTTGAGGGCGAGTGTCCCATCCGAGACGCGGAACAAATTCACAGTGCCCGCTGCCTCGCCCACGGCGATCAGGTCGTTGCCACCTACGAAGGCGACGGCGGTTATATCGCTGGATGTTTCCAAGGCCATGGCGGGGAGCGGAGGTGGCGGGGGTTCCTCTTTGCCCCCTTGCGTCTTTTCCGCGCCGTCTTTAGGCGGAGACGTGGGCGTTCGCGACTTCGGGCGCGTAACGGGCAGTTTAAAAAGCTGTGCCTGCTTCGGGTTCCCGAAGCGGAGCAAAACTTCCTGCTCCCGCGCCGAAAAGACGACCAGAGAAGGTCTCTGGCGAACGAACTCCTTTTTAAAGGCAAACAGTGGGGCTTTGATCTTCGTATTCACAAGCTGCCAGAGCGGTTTGGCCACTTCGCCCACCTTGCCCTCGTCCTCGCCCTCCCCCGTCTCGCGGGAAGGGATCGTGCGCTCCACCAGCGAAGAATCGTCGTCGGGGAGCAACGGCTCATACGTCCACAGGCCATGGGACGAAGGCCACGGCTGTTCCGGCAGAAAGGTTTCCCTTGCGCGACGCGGGACAAAGTAGGTGAAGCTGGAGTCTGGTTGACCGGCGGCGGCATTCAGCTTGAGCACGATGCCCGAGGGTAGGCTTACCCAAGTACGTCCGCTGACCGGATCCTGGCAAAGCGTGTTGGGATCGCCCCCCAAAATGCGCTGAGGAGGGGACGTGGCACCATTGGGCAGAATACGGACGAGACCTCGTCCCTCCACGCTCGCTAGAATCGTCTCGGCCCCCTCCGGACTGCGCCACGGGATGGCGGCCACTACGCGCACGCGGTGGTCGTCCCGCTTTTCCCCGGCGACTGTCAACGGTGCGAGGATCAATTGCCCCCCATTGTCCTGCAGCCAGTGCGGTTCCTGAAAATCTCCGTCGAGCACCCAAAGATGTTTGTTCGCGGTCAACCCGAGCACACGCCGCTGCGTCCCCGCCCAAGCCAGGCGGGTCGTCGTCGCGTCGAGGGCGAAGTTGCGCGCGCTGGTCAGCAGGGGCTGTGCGGCGATATACCCGAACGCATCCGGCCGTCGCATGGACCCAATCTCCATTCCTCTCGCGAAAAATACCAGGGAACTGCCAAGATTCTTTTTCTCGGCTTCCTGCCGGACATATTTGGCATAGTTCCGTCCCGTCTCCTCAAGTGCCTTCGTCTCTGCATCACGGGCTTTGCCTTTCTCTTGCTCAGCCACGACCTTGGCGACGCGCGCTAGTCCGGCCTGCTCAACCGCCTCGACTTTCTGCTTCATCGCCTCCGTTTTCTGCCCCATCGCCTCGCTGCGTTTTTGCGACGCGTCGAACGCGAAATAAAGCGCTGCGAAAAAGAAAACCGCGGCGGCGACGGCAGCGGCGTTTTTCCACCACTGGAGCCGGTGGCGCCACGCGCGGCGCTGGTCGCGGAAACGGCCGACAATCGCACAGAGCACGTCGTGCGTGAGTTCGATGCGGGGCACGTCTCCGCGGTCTTCGATGCGGAGGAGGCGTTGCTTGATGAGGATCTCGATGGCGTGGCGTGCCGCTTCGATGGTAAGTCCGCCGTCGGCGAGCGTCTTCTCCGCGGAATCCATCACGACTTGCTGGCGGTGCTGGCCGCCTTCGGACAGCAGCTTTTCCTCAATGAACGAAGCGACGGCTTCCCGGGCCGGCTTTGGCAGGGCGTCCAGCGCCTCCTGATAGAAGCTCTCAAGCACACGCCCGCCCATCCCTTCGAGCAGGCTGTCAGTAATGAGTTCCGGCTTGAGGCTCTGCCGTTGGCGTTCGAGTCGCGCGGCATTCAGGCGCGAACAGAGTAGGCTGAGCAGGGCCGGCTCGATGCGCAGATCGGTCAAGTCCAGCGGAGCATCGTCAGTTTCGCCGAGAAACGAAACGCTCAAATGCCGCTGGCGGGCGGCAGCGACCTTGCGCACGATTTTCTCCGCAACTCCAGGTTCCAGCAAGCCCTCGCCCGGGCCCTCGACGGCGGCGAGGGCGCTGGCACCATCGAAGGGCAGCAGGCGCTGGCGGTTGCGCACGAGGTCGGGCGCGATGAACCGCTCGACGGCGGTATCGAGGTGCGGCAGGTAATCTTCCCGCAGACTCACCAGGATGTGATAGTCGTGCTCCCGCAGTTTCAGCTTTTCCGCAGCTTCAGGATTGGCAGTCAGCTCCTCCTTCACGGCGGCCGGCGTGCGCCCCTGGACGAGTTCCGTGAGTTGTGCAAAGAATTCTTTGCTACGCCGGGCCTGGCTGGGGTTGGCTTGGCCGTTGGTGAATATTTCCTCAAATTGGTCGAACAAGAGAACGAGTGTAACGTCGTAGCCTTCCGTTGTTAGAAAAGGCACGTCACGCCGGTGCAAATAGCGCCAAAAATCTTCGCCGGGCGCGGGCAGCACTGGTTCGAAAAGCGATCCGTTTTTGAGCGTCAGGGCCACCTCCGTTACTACCTGTTCCATCAACGGCGGGGCATCGCTCTTGTGAATCAAGCGGATGAGCACGGGCAGGTAGTGCTCCTCGATCAACCGTGGGGCCAAGCCGGCTTGCAGCAGGGAAGTTTTTCCCAGGCCGCTCTGGCCGTAAAGCACGGTGCCGACTTCGCGCTTGATCCGCTGGGTCAGTTCTTCGAGGTCGGCCTTCCGTCCGTAAAAGCGCTCTTTTTCGGACGCCGTGAATGCATCCAGACCAAGCCACGGCACCCGTTCGTCGAGGCCGTTCGCCAATGCCGCAGGAGCTGTGGGAGGCGGGGTTGGCATCACATCAGAGAATCGGAGTTCCAAAGCTCGTAGGCGCTCTTGACCTTTTCCACATAGGACCCCGGAATGCCGCCATCACTGAGGCACTGAACCCACTGCGCCACAAGAAACTCCTTGGGAACACGCTGGACGGATGCCTTGCTCAAATCGTGATCCACAAGCAGCGGGAAAATGAACGGGACGGTGTCGTCGATGCTGTCGCGGCGGAGTGCGGCGGCTTTCCACTCGCGGCGGAAATAGCCCTCGATCCGGGCTTCTGTCTTGCGGGAGATCAATGGCAGAAACAACCCGCACCGCTGCACATTGAGTCGGATTTTCGCATCCCAGTTGTCGCCTGCCTCCAGTTGCTCCTGATCGAACCACGCTTCCACCCCGGCCGCCTTCAACGCCGCGCGGAGCAGGTGTGCGGATTTCTGATCTTCGCGCGCATAGCTGATAAATGCGACTTTCGGCGGCATGACCGGTGCGAGCGGCTCTTCCTGTGAGGGGCTCGTCACGGCACCTTCTTTTTTTTGCCGCATCCAGTCGGTCCATTTTTCATGCAGGGTAGCCACAAAGGCAGCGCCTCCTCCCGGGAGGATCGTGGTCTTGGGGCTGAAACGCTGCAGGAAACGGCGCAGGCTGGGATCGGTTACGTCGTCAGCGAGGATTTCCTCGGCGTTCAACAAGCGCGGCTTGGCCGTGCGCATAATGAATCTCGCAAGCCAATCCGAAAACCCGCCACCGAGCAGCAGCAGTTGGTTGGATTTCAAGGCATCGCTCAGCCGCCCGAGCGAGGGGCTCCTCGTTTGCAAAGAAACGATGTAGTCGAGCAAGTCGTCCTCAGTCAGCGCAAAGCTTCTCGCTTCCACTCCGAACTGGCCGAAGAGGTGGTAAACGATGGGCGCTCTCGCGGTCCCGGCCTCCGCTGGCAAATCCATGGGATATTCATTGGAAAAGCCGGGCGATGGAGACGTCGGCTCCGGGCCGGGACGCACCTTCCGGATGACGCGCTCAAGCAACGTGTCACCGGCCGTGGTAAGAAATAGGTTGAAATCGGTGATTTCCGCCAACTGCACGAGAGTCTCCGGCAGGCGGATGCTTTCCGCAGGGATCACCGCCGTTGGATCGGTGATGATTTTTGTCCGGGCAAACAACGCGGCGACATGGCCGTAGAATTGATCCAGTCCTTCCCTGGATCCGCCGCGGTCGAGGTAGAGACAGACAAAATCATTCAATTTCGGGTGCCCCGGCAGATCGCGCGGGTGGATTTCGGGCGTCTTATTGCTTTTCGACCACTCATGGGCGAGGCGATAGGCCAGGTAGGACTCCACCGTCATCGACCCAGCCGGAGCTTCCCAGTCCGCCTGGTCCACCGCGCTTGGTTCCACAAGGACCAGATCCGGCCCAATCACCGGAATCACTCGCCGAGCTTGGATGCGCATGAGCAGGAGCTCCCATTCCATCGAGCCCCAATCTGAAACAGTGGTCCCGATATCGTTAGAGGAGGAAGCTGTCATCTCCGATGACATGAGTGAATACGTTGAATATCGGTTAGGCAAGATCTCCCTCAAGCTCTTTCGTCCCTTGAGACGATTGGCTGAAGCTGCCGATCCGCGATGAGGATAACTCGGTCAACACCCCTCGCGGTGCTGTTAGAGTGCCGACCGTCATCGTTGCGGCAAACTACGCGAAGGTTCCCCTATGTCGTCCGCGTTTCGGCGCGCGGGGTATTTGGGAGCGCGATGGTGGAGTGTCGTAGCAGAGCGGAGATGGCCTGACTGACTTCTCCAAGTGCTTTAGGCAAATCGCCCTCCTTCTTACATCGCCTTGAAGCGGCGGATGTAACTTGCTTTGCCTTCCGCATAGGCAACCCACACCGCGTGTGTGTCGGGATCGCAGGCAATTGTCTTTGCTCCCGGAGCCGTCTTCACATTGCCTAGTAATATGGCACCAGCGGCGGCATCTTCCACGATCGAAAACTCGCCCTTCCCGCCGGCGCAGTAGGCGCGTTGGGAAGTTGCATCGAAGGCCACCTGGTCAACACCTTCGGCGATATCCACGGAGTTGATCACCTTGCCACTTGTGGAATCGATCGTCACCAGCTTGCCATTCGCACCCGCGCAGAGAAGGTGCTTGGTTTTGGGATTAAGCACCATGCCGTGCGGACGTTTCGCAGGAGCGGTGGACCATGTTTGTTGAACCGTGTTGGTTTCAGGATCGATGACCACCATCGAGTCGTTGGACTTGATGTTTTGAAAAATCCGGTTGCTGGCCGGATCATAGACAACGATTTCAGGACCTTCCGGAATGGTGATGGTGGCCGTCACTGCCTTTTTGTTCATATCGACGACCCAAAGTTCCTTAGCGTCATCGTGGCCGACGTAGAAGCAGTGGTTCTTCGAATTGAACACCGCGGCGTCCGCCTCGCCATCCAGCGCGATCTCACCGGTCTTTTCAAACGACTTGCTGTCGATGATGCAGACTTTCTTCTCCGCGCTGACACTGACGTAATACTTGCCCGCCGCCGCATCGACCGCGACATCCTGTGCTTTGCCAGTTGGAACGTGTTTGATCAATTTGCCGTCGGCTAAATTGAAGACATCCAGGGAATTGTTGCCCGTGTGAGCGGCGAGCAGCCGATGGTTGGCAGCATCGATTTGCAGGAAATCGAACGAACCGGTGGAGTCCGGCACCAGCACGGGTGCTTCTCCTGTCATCAACTCAGGCGTCTGCGCGAAAGCAGACCCGAGAAAGAAACTCAGAAACAAAAGAGACACAGCGTCGCGGAGATGGGATTTCATGGGATCGCCATCAAACAGAAATTCCCGGTCGCTTACCAGCTCTTAACGTCGTCGGTAGTGCCTGCGACCCCGTCGGCTCCCTTGCTGTAGACGAGCGCATGATGACCCATCACGGTTTCGTTGATGCCACCGCGGGATACGGCAATCTCTCCGTTATAGTCAGTATCCAGGATCACTACATAGCCGTTGCCCCACTGGTCATGGATTTGGTGAGTTAAGGGATCCAAGCCGGTTTTGCCATAAGATGTTCTCATTGTCAGAAATTTCACTCCCTTGGTATTGATGCTCTTGTCATCGCCGATCAGCGCTTCAGCCAGCGAGACATCCAGCGCGGTATCATAAATCCCAGTGCCCGGTGGCATGGTGCTGTATTCCAGATAGAAACTGTTCGCCGCCACTTCTATCGAGAAGACCTGCGACAAGGCTGATGTTTTTTTCGCGGTCTTCACTGCGGCAGTTGCACCCCAAACTATGGCTGCGATCATAAGCGGAAAGATGACAAGCCCGATGTAACCTAAAATCAGGCCGGTGAGGGCAAATCCACTTCCATTCAATGTTCCGCCTGAGCGTTTGATTCTGCCCCGCGCCATATGGCCGCAGATCACCGCGGGAAGGCCGGTGATTCCCCATGAAAAAATGACTAAAAGCCCACAAATCATGCTGGCGATGGAAAGCCCGGAAGTTGCGGGATATGACAGCGCCTGAGGCGCGCCGACGATTCCCGGAATCGACGCGAGCGGCTGCCACTCCACCATTCCCTCATACCATCCGAGGTCCGATGAATCCAACGAACCATTCGCCAATTGGGCATGGATGACTTCAGGCGGATAAGGACCAAGCTGGATGCCGTTGTGATGGACGAAGAGTTGCATGAAATGCGGTTGTCGCGGAATAGCGAAGACTGCCGCAATGAAGGACAGACTACAACGAGCATTGTGGGATTGCTGCGAGCGGGCGATTGGAATGCAGGGCATTTGGTTTGAGGAGTCATGGAACGGGGGCGGCGTGAAGGATGAGTTGGATGGCTTTGGCCGGGTGGTGCTGATAGGCCTCGAACCAACTCGATAGCGGCTCGTTCGCGCCAAAGGGGATGAGGGCCAGCAGCGCGTTGCGGGTCAGCGCGAGATTCTGCGCGATGTTGACGCGCCGGTGCCGATGGTCGTCCTCGCGCCAAAGACAGGTGTCGCGTTTGTAGTGATTGAGGTTCTCCACGCTCCAGTGCCCCCGGACCGCTGCGGGGATGCGCTGTTTCTCGTCAAGGTCGAGGCTGGTTAAAAAGTGCCGGACATGGCTCTTGGCCTGCGTTTGCGCCGCGTTTTTGGTCTGCCAGTCGCGCCGGACCACCACCGCGCTGCGGGCGTATGGCAGCCCGGCGGTCACCGGGCTGATGGCGGTGATGGCCGCCGCCCGGGTGTCGATGCGGCCGTGCCCGGCTTCGCAGCTTACTTCAAAAAGGGGGTGTCCCGCAGGGCTGCGACCGCCGCTTCATGGCGCTTGGGGGTGTTGTCCTTGGTGCCGATGAGATAGTCGCCGCCTTTTTCGGCGATGACGCGCACGGTGGCTTGCTTGTTGTGCAGCGGATCGGCGGTGACGAGGGCGTTTTCGAGCCGGACCTGTGGGTCGGCTAACAGGGCGCGGGCTTCGCTCACCTCGCAATCCTCCTTTTTCCCGGTGGCCGGGATCATGGCAACGGGGCGGCCGTCTTCGTGCCGGCAGAGGGTGATGATCATGCCGCATTTGCCGTCGCCAATGCTCTTTCCATCCAGAGCAAGGCTGCGGGGAAGGAGTCCGCTGTTGGCCTGGAGCCAGGCGGTTAGAGCGCGGGCGTAGGCGGCCGGGTCCAGCAGGTGGAAGAGGTCGTTGAGCGCGTCGTAGCCGGGCATTTTGAGCTGGCCGCTTTGCTTGTGGCGCACGCGCAGGCCGATGGCTTCGCGCTGGCGTTGGTCGAGGCAGGCGACTTTTCTCCAAATGTTGAGCATGTCGCGTCCGCCCATGAGCAGGCCAAGGGCGATGAGGGTGAGCATGGCGGTGAGAGGGTGGCGGCGGCTTTGGGGGCGGCGCGGATCTTCCACCAACTCGAAGGCGTTGCGCAGACTCTTGAGCTGGCTGGTTTTCAAGGGGCTGCGCGCCCCGCTGCGGCCCACCTCTGCGGCGACGCAATCCGCGGGCAGTTGGGGCGCGCACATCAGGACAAAGGCGTTGGGTTCGAGGGGCTTGAGCCAGAGTTTTTTAGGCTTTTGGTTAGGGATGTAATAGTCGGTGTGGTCTTGTGAGAAGCCTTTGGTGTCGCCCGCGCAGGTCCAGTTAGTGGCCTTGTAAACGGTGCCCGCATGGCTTTCAGGATCACTGAAACTCTCGGCGAGCAAGGGCCGGTATCCGTGCTCGCGACTCCATGCGGCACCGAGTCCGCGCAGGGCCAAGCCAAGGCACCGGGAGGCGAGGTTGGGACGGCGGGTGGCTTCGACCACCAGGAAGCGGCGCAGTTGCACGACAAGTTTGAGCCGTTGCGAGCGGGTCACGGCGTCCCAACCGATCCTCTCGTCACGATCCTTGAGATGCCACGCGGCAGCGCACCACACCAGCACGGCCACCGGTTGGCCTTCCTCCAGCACGAACTGGCACAAGCGGTCACCCGCCTCCCGGCCCGCGCCGAGCAGATGCTCCTCATTGAGCATCTGATGAGCGATCGCCCAGTCCGCCGGGCCTTGCGCAATCCGTATTTCCAACACTCCGGGGAACTCCGCCCCATCGCCGTCCCTGACAGTGGATTTCGTTTTCACAAACCTAACCGAGCATTTTCGTGCCCATTTGTCTAGCGCTATCTTGAAATCAACAGCGAAAA
>JANMJQ010000005.1:0-9468 GCA_031371445.1 Akkermansiaceae bacterium | reverse complement strand
CGCTACTCCTACCCCCAGGTTCGCGTCATCATGCCGGGTGGTCCGTATTTCAAATGGCCATGGGAACGGGTTCATAAGATCTCCATCGCCACCGAGACGGTTAACATGGCCTGGGATCCCGAGGATTCTTCGGCAAATTACAACGGCACCATGCTTGAGGCGGTGACCAAGGACCAGCTCAACACCGGTCTAACAGGCCAAATCCGTTACCGCGTCGCCGAGCGGAATTTATACGCCTTCCTGTTTGGCATTAAAAATCCTTACGCCCATGTCATGGGTTACTTCGTCTCGGTGCTGCGCGAACGGATCGCCAACTTCGAAGCACCGCCCGCGCCGGTGGAAGAAGGAATGCCCGACAACGCAGCGGTCATCGGCATTTCCATCAACGACCTGCGCAAAAACCTGCGCGATCTCAACGAGCACATGGACAGCGAATGCACTTCGTCCGCCGCACGCTATGGCATCGTTCTCGATGCCACCCTCATCACCGGCATCGATCCACCGCCGGAAGTTGAATCGGCGCTGGCCGCGATCAACACCGCCTACAACCAGGTCTCGTCCGACATCAGCCTCGCCCAGGCCTCCGCCGACCAGAAGATCGTGCAATCGCGCCGGGCGGTGGAAATCGAAACGCTGCGCGCGCTCGCCGAAGTCGAACCGCTCACCAAGCTCGCAACGCAGCTCATGGATTTGAAAAGACGCGGCTCCGCGGCGCTGGGCGCTTATGTCCGCAACGTCCGCCTTTCGTTGTTTGAAAAGGCCCAGCAAGTCTTCGTGGAATCCAAAAAATGAACTTCCTGGTCTCACTCGGCGTTACGTTTTTCGCATGCCTGATCGGCTTCCCGATCTTCTTTGGCATCGCACGGCTGTTCGGCTTTTATGCCATCGTCCATGAGCGGCAGTGCAATGTCTATGTGCTCTTCGGCAAGGTCCTTGCGACCATCGATGAGCCCGGCTTGCATCTCCTTCCATTCAAACTCGGACCGGCTGCATTCATCGTGAACTGGCTCGGCAAATGCCATATTCTGGACATGCGCCTTGACCAGGAATACCTCCGCAGCCAGCCGGTGAACTCGGAGGAAGGCGCGCCGATGGGCATCGGCATCTGGCATGAAATGTTTATCAGCGATCCCGTCGCCTACTTGTTCAAGAACAGCGATCCACGCGGCTCGCTCTCGGCCAATGTCAGCAACTCCGCGGTGCGCTGCCTCAGCAACATGCCGCTCGCGATCATGATGGTGAACCGCCATGCCATGAGCGACACCGTCCGCAACGAAGTTTCGCCGAAGTCGCACGAGTGGGGTTACAAGCTCGGTTCCATTTATATCCGCAAGGTCCATTTCCGCGACATCGACATGATCCGCCAGATCGAGAGCAAGGTGGTCAACCGCCTGCGCCAGGTAACATCGGCGATCAAGCAGGACGGCGCCAACCAAGTCAGCATCATCACCAGCACCGCCGAGCGCCAGGCCGCCGTCGAGTTTGCAAAAGCCGCTGCCATCCGTCCGCAGATTGTGGGTGAAGCGCTGCAACTGATTTCCGAAGACGCCGATGTTTCCGAAGCGATGTTCGAGATTCTGGAAGCCCAGAAAATCAGCGGCAGCGGCGCGCGCCTTACGATTCTTCCGCGCGGTGGCGAACTGCTGGCGCAACTTATTTCCGGCCAACCCGCAGGCAACCCGCCGCCGATCAAGCACGCTTGATCGATGGTGGCATGGAGCCTTTGTCCTAGGGGTTCTTCGGTTTCGATTTCACAAACTGCATGCCCACACCGGCGTCAGGATCGCCAACCGTGAGATGGATTTTGTAGGGAGGCTTCTCTCCGATCAGCATCATCCCTGTGCCGAGGCCTGTCGGCTTGTTTTTTAAAGAAGCGAATTGTTCGGTGTTGGTGAAACCGGCCCCCAACGCCCACCATTCCTGATGCTTTTCAATTTTCCAGGTGCCGCGTCCGGAATCAAAGCCACCTTGGGGCCCCTCGAAGATAAGCCACCAATCCGGAATGTTTTCGATGATGATCGTTCCGTCTTCCAACAGGGAAATCGAAGAAGCGACCTTGCTGTAATGACCTTCCTTGGAAATGAGCGTCATCGTGTCGGCATCAGGAACATACGTGCCAACCAGGTCTTTTCTGTTAGGTTTGGTCTTGGTGTAAGACGCCGTGTAGGGGTCATACTGGCAGCCCGTCAACATGAAGGCTGCGGCGATGAGGAATGAGCGCATGGGTGGGTTGGAAAAGATCAGGGCAGCCGGAATTTCAATCCGATTCAAGTGGTGGCGTGGTGCGGTTCAATCACTCTTCATTGGTCACGGAAGACGACGCTCACAGAGCGCCGCTACAAATCACGGTTCCCAAATTGTTAGATTCGGAAAATAGGTTCGCAGATATCCACGGTCAGTGGTCGCCAACACACCTGTTTGCACCGCGGCGTGTGCGGCGACGAGGAAGTCCGGGAGGATGGTGGTTCGCGGTCCTCCTTGCTTGCGGTATTCGCCGAAAATTTTTCCAGCGAGCAATGCGGCATCATCGGTCAGGGGATTTGCGGCGATTCCCAAGTCATTCAATGCAGCAAGGCATGCCACATCAGATGCGAAAAAAGAGCGAACCTCGGCCAGCACCACGGGACTGATCCACAAGGCGCAGGTCTCCGCGCATTTTTGCAAGGCATCCAGCCAGCGTTCGCCATCGGTTTCGCCTTTGAAGATCGCCAGCAACACCGAGGTATCGATCACGAGAGCGGTCATCGTTCGAAAATTTCCACCGGCCCGCGCAGGTCGTTGACCCATGCGTCCACGGTCTTATCGGCCAATTCCTGTTTCAGGCAGCCCAGCACCTTTTGTCCGGCCATGGGATTGATCACTTTGCGCAGGCGGATGCCATCGGCGCTTTCCACGAAATCCACCTTGGTGCCGGGAACGATGCCGAACTTGTCGCGCAATTCTTTGGGAATTGTCACTTGGCCTTTCGAGGTCACCCACGCTTGCATGCTTTGAGAGTAAGAAATTTTGGTAAGAATGTCAAATAACCCCGTCGCTAAAATATGTTCTCTTGAACACTATCCATCGACGATTAAAGTGTCGCGGTGTCGGCAAATGTCCAAGAACTTCGGCAACACTTGCGGGAAAAATTCCCGGAGGCGCACCGTGGCGCAGTGCTACAGCCCCCTGAAGAACCCCGATTTGGAGCCGCTGCATTTCCCGCTGGAACGATTTCCGAGCTGATTCCCGCCGATGATGGGGGGCTGGCCTTGTGGGTGGCGGGCTTGCTATCGGAAGCGGATGGGCCGGCCGATTTCCCGGATTTCGTGCTGGTCGATGGCGGGGACGCTTTCGATCCGGCCTCGCACAGCGCCGCGGCGTGCTCGCACTTGCTGTGGTTGCGCTGCTCGACGCTCCAGGAAGTGCTCAAGGCGGCCGATCTGCTGGTCCGCGACGGCAACGTGCCCTTCATCCTGCTCGATCTCGTGCACCTGCCCAAGGCCTCGCTGCGGGGCATTCCCGCGGCGCAGTGGTGGCGGCTCAAGCAACTTTGCGAAAAGGGCGGCTGCCGGCTGGTGGTGCTGGCGCCATTCCCGCTCGTGCCCTGCGCGAGCCTGCGCCTCGCCCTGTCCGCGCGGTTGACCTTGGCCGATTTCGACCTGCCCCGCCGCGAAGTCCTGCAACGCGTGACCGCGCGCACCGAACGGATGCGCCATGCCAAGTGATGTTCGCCGCGTTCCACATTCCCGATCTGGCGATTGCGGCCGCGTTGTTGGAACGGCCTGAGCAGTGCGATCGTCCCTGCGGCATCCTGCGTGAAGCAACCGGCCGCGATGACGGGAAAATCCCATTGCTCGCGCTCAACGACCTCGCCCGCGGGACAGGCGTCATGCCCGGCTGGCAGCTCAACCGCGCGCTCGTCCGCTGTCCGGATCTGGTGGTGATCGATCGCCAGCCGAAACACGAAGAAGACATTCTAACAGAAATGTTGGAATTCGCGGAAATCTTCACGCCCGATGTTGAGCGCACTTCGGCAGACACCGTTCTGTTAGATTTATCCACGGCGCCTGCTTCAACAATTCATCATCTTGTAGCGTCGGTCTGTGACCGCCACATGAAATGCCAGCGACGGTCCCAGACCGCCGCTACAGTTTATGCGTTGGCGCATACGCCGGACCTTGCGCATTTCGCGGCACTTGAGCCTTCGACACGCAACCGCTGCGTGACGATGGAGGATATCGATGCGTTGCCGCTCGCGCTGCTGGAACGCCTGGATGAAAACGCAGCCTGCGTGCCCTTGCTCGCCTTGTTGGGGCTGCGCACGCTGGGCGATTTCCGCAAGCTGCCACGGCAGGAATTGATCGAACGCTTCGGTTCTGTCGCGGGGCATTGGCATGACCTGGTATCGGGCAAGACCTGCCGCTTGTTGAAACTGCATCGTCCGCCGGAATCGTTGCTGCAGTCGGTGGATTTCGACGATCCGGTGCATTCGGCCGAGGCGCTGCTGTTTTTGTTCAACCGCCTGCTGCATGTTCTCGCCGCGCGGCTTGCGGTCCGTCATCTCGCGGTGGGCGCGTTGCACATTCACCTGCAATTGGAACAAGGCGAACTGCGCCGCGACATTCATCTTCCCGAACCGCTGTCGGATCCGGCGGCATTGTTGCAACCCATCCAGACATTCATCGAATCATTGAAACTCCCTTCGCCGGTGACGGGTGTGGGATTCGATGCGAGCACCGCATTTCCTTTGTCGCGGCAAAACGATTGGACCGGCCGCCGCTTGCCGCATCCGGAACGCTGGGCCGACACGTTGGCTCGCTTGGAAGCGCTGTTGGGAACCGATCGCGTTGGCATTCCAAAACCGCTCGCTCTCCACCGGCCCGATGCCTTCGAGTTGCGCGATGCGACGAGCGTTGTGAACGAAACATGTTCCAACAACCCACCTGTGTGTTCGATCCCGCTGCGCCGCTTCAGGCCGCCGCTGAAAATCGCTGTCGCGTTCGATCCGAAAGCGCAACGCGAACTGCAACCCCTGGCCTTGTTGAGCGGCCCGCATTGCGGCGAGGTACTGGACCAGCGCGGGCCGTTTTTCACGTCGGGAAATCATTGGGATCCCGCTCTTTCGTGGAAGCGCCTGGAGTGGGACATCCAGGTGGCGGGCGCTCCCCTGCTCCGCCTCGTGTGGCTGCCCGGAGATCAATGGCAACTCGATGGCATTTACGGCTGACATGTTTTCCGAATTCCATGCCCGCTCCGCCTTCTCGTTCCTGCGCGGCTCAAGTTCGCCGGAGGAAATGGTGAACCGCGCCGCGCAACTCGGTTATAAGGATATCGCCATCACCGATCACGGCGGCTTTTACGGCTCGGCCCGCGCCCATCAAACGGCCAAGGAACTGGGCATTCGTACCATCGTCGGCGCGACCCTTGATTTGCCCGATGGCTCGCACCTGCCCGTGCTGTGTACCCATCAAGCCTCCTATCGAACGCTGAGCCGCCATCTAACAGATCTGCATCTCAAGGATCTCGGCGCGGCGCGCGATCTCACGAACTCAGGCTTGATCGCATTGACCGGCGACCGCGAAGGACCGGTGCTGCGTAATCTGTTAGAAGACAACAAGCCCGCCGCGCTTGCCGCCGCGCAAAGTCTGGTCGCGGTCTTCGGTTCGCAAAATGTCTATGTGGAAATCCACCGCCACCGGCTGCGCGATGATGGAAGATTGAACCGTTATCTCATCGATCTCGCGGCGCATCTGCGGCTGCCGTTGCTGGCGAGCAACGCACCCTTGCATGCAAGCCGCGGGGGGCGCCTGCTGGCCGATGCCTTCACCTGCCTGCGCCATCACGTGACCCTCGACGGGGCCGGTGGTCTGTTGGAGAAAAACGGCGAGCGCCATCTGCGTTCCCCCTCGGAAATGGCGGAGCTCTTCGCCGATCTGCCGGAAGCGTTGCGCAACACGCGGCGGCTATCAGATCGCATCCATTTCACTTTGGAAAATCTTGGCTACGAGTTCCCTGACTTCCCGGATGAACATGGCAAACCCCTTTCCAAGCCGGCGCAATGCAAGCTGCTGCATGACTTGGCTTACGCCGGAGCCAGGGATTTTTATGGAGCGGAATTACCCCCGAAGGTTGGCAAGCAGCTCGATGATGAGCTCAGGCTGATCGACAAGCTCGGCTTTCCCGGCTATTTTCTCATCGTCCACGACCTCGTCAAATTCGCCAAAGGAGAAGGCATGCTCTGCCAAGGCCGGGGATCCGCCGCGAACTCGGTGGTTTGTTTTTCGCTCGGCATCACCAAGGTCGATCCCATCGGCTACAAGCTGGTTTTCGAGCGCTTCCTCAATGAAAAATCCGCTTCATGGCCGGACATCGATATCGATTTTCCATCAGGTGATCTTCGGGAAAAAGTCATCCAATATGTCTTCGGAAAATACGGCGCGCGCGGCGCGGCGATGACGGCAAACGTGATCACTTACCGGCCCCGTTCGGCATTTCGCGAGATGGCAAAGGTGCTCGGTTTCCCGGTTTCACTGGCGGATCGATTTTCCAAGGAAAGTTCGGGCTTCCGGCATTTCGACGAAGAAAGGGAAAGACCCACGCGCAAGGCCGAGTTCGAGGATCGCATGGCGAGCTTGCTGCCTCCCTCTCATCCGCGGATGCCTGCTCTGTTCAAATTGTATGACGCCGTATTGGGATTGCCCCGTCATCTTGGCCAGCACTCCGGTGGCATCATCATTTGCGACAACCGATTGGACGCCGTGGTGCCGATCCAACCGGCCACCATGGCTAACAGAACCATTGTGCAATGGGACAAGAACGACTGCGAGGAACTGGGCATCGTCAAAATTGATCTGTTAGGCCTCGGCATCCTCGCCGCCATGCAGGACTCGATTGCCATTTGCGGGAGCCGCGGCAAACCCATCGATCTTGCGAAAATCCCCCAGAATGATCCGGCTGTTTACGACATGCTCCACCGGGCGGATACCATCGGAACCTTCCAGGTCGAGTCCCGGGCCCAGATGGCCACCTTGCCCATTATGAAGCCGAAGGAATTTTACGACATCGCCATCGAGGTGGCAATCATCCGGCCCGGCCCCATTACCGGCGATTTGATGCATCCCTATTTGAACCGGCGCCTGGGAATCGAGCCCATCGATTACATCCACAAGGACTGCGAGGAAATCCTGTCACGCACTCTCGGCGTGCCCTTGTTTCAGGAACAAATGCTGAGTATCGCCATGAAGCTGGCCGATTTCACCAGTGGGGAGACGGATGACTTGCGGCGCGCCATTTCATTCAAGCGGTCTCATATCAAAATGATACGCGCCACCGCCAAGCTCCGCGAGCGGATGACGGCGAAAGGTATCGCGGAAAGCGTGCAGGAAAAAATCATCCAGGCCACCGGTAACTTCGCGCTCTATGGATTTCCGGAAAGCCATGCGATCTCCTTCGCCTATCTCGCCTACGCCTCGTGCTGGCTGAAAGTGAACCATGCCGCCGAGTTCTACACCGGCCTCATCAACAACCAGCCGATGGGATTCTATTCGGTGAACACGCTGTTGCAGGATGCGAAGCATCATGGCTTGCGCGTGCTGCCAGTGTGCTGCGTGGCAAGCGATGCGGTAACGTCCGTTGTCGATGACCGGACAATACGCCTTGGCTTGAAGCGCTTGAAAAATCTAACAGACGTAACCATTCATCGCATCATCACCGAACGCGCGTCGCGGAGTTTCGAATCGGTGGAGGATTTCCTGCGCCGCGTGAAACCCAGCATCAAGGAACGCCGTGCGCTGGCGCTGGGTGGCGCTTTGCATGCGCTTCCAGAAGCCGGTCACCGCCGCGAGGCAATGTGGCAAATGGAGCTGCCACTGCATGACGATCTGCTGCCGGCATCGCAATCGCATGGCCAACTACCGGCCATGACCCTGGCTGAGCGCTTGTCATCCGACTTCACCGTCCAGGGCGCGAGTTCGGGGCCGCATCCGATGAAGCTCTGGCGCGGCTCGCATGGGGATCGGCAAATCCTGCGTGCCGTCGATTTGCACAACCTTCCTCACGGCATCCCCGTCACCATTGGCGGCATGGCCATCTGCCGCCAACGGCCCGGGACCGCCAAAGGGCATTGCTTCATCTCGTTGGAGGATGAGACGGGGATTGCGAATCTGTTTGTGCCGAAAACCACTTTCCATGAGTTCCGGCAAATCATCGTGACCGAGCCGTTTCTATTGGCCACCGGTCGCCTGCAACGTTCCCAAGGGGATCAGCCAACCGTGTATGTCACCGGCATCGCGCCGCTGACCGGCAGCGACCCGCAGCAAGCAGCACTTTCGCATGACTTTCACTGATTTACCGATTTGACTATGGTCATGACTATGGTTATATATCTCAAATGGTTGTCTCCAAGGGCAAATTGAAGGGCAAAATGCTGGAATACTTCCGCCAAGTGGAAGCCACCGGGGAACCGCTGATTGTAACGGACCGCGGCCGGGAAGTGTTGGAGATTCGCGCGCTCAAGCCGAAGACCTCCGCAGACGAGGCTCTCGCCCGTCTCCGTGAGATGGCCAAACTGAGCAAGCCAATCACCGAAGAAGAACTACTGGAACCGGCGGAAGACTGGACCGTATGGGGTCAGGATGAAGTATGGCTGGAGGACAAATGACCGCCCTGATCGACACCCACGTTCTCCTTTGGTGGTTCACCGATCCGGACTGTCTTTCTGCAAAAACGCGTGACTGGATTGAAAATTCCATCACATCGCAAGAAGGCCGGATTTTACTCAGTCCGGTGAGTTTATGGGAACTGGAAAACAAACGGGTGCGTGGCAAACTGGCACTTGAGATTCCAGTGCAGCGATGGCTTCCGCAACTGGTCCGGCTACCCGGACTTCAATTGATCGATACCAACGCGGAGATATGGATCACCGCAGCAGCTATGGACTGGTCTCACCGCGATCCCGCCGACCGCATCATCGCAGCTACCGCCATTGTCCATCAGGTGCCTGTGGTTACCATAGACCGGAAATTCCACGCAGCCGATTCGCCGGTGAAGGCTGTCTGGTGAAAGCCTCACATCTCCAGCAACAAGCGCGTCGGATTTTCCAAGCACTCCTTGATGCGGATCAGGAAGGTCACGGCCTCTTTGCCATCGACGAGGCGGTGGTCGTAGCTGAGGGCGAGATACATCATCGGACGGATGACGACCTGGCCGTTGAGGGCGACCGGACGCTGCTGGATGGTATGCATGCCGAGGATACCGCTTTGGGGCGGGTTGAGGATCGGCGTGCTCAACAACGAACCATAGGTGCCGCCGTTGGAAATGGTGAAGACGCCGCCGTTGAGGTCGTCGATGGTGATCTTGCCGTCCTTGGCTTTCGCCGCGTAAGCGAGGATGTCTTTCTCGATTTGCGCGAAGGATTTTTTGTCGGCATCGCGCAACACGGGAACGACCAGGCCCTTCTCGGTGCCGATCGCGACGCCGATGTCATAGAAA
>JANMJQ010000307.1:0-12801 GCA_031371445.1 Akkermansiaceae bacterium | reverse complement strand
TTCGTCGATCTCGAAGACGGCCGTTCCTTCGCCGTCCGCCCCTCCGGCACCGAACCGAAGATCAAATACTACCTCTTCGGCAAACACGCGCCCGGGGGAAATCTAACAGAAAATAAAGCGAAGGTCAGAGCCGGGCTTGATGGTCTCTGGAAATGGATCGAGGCGGATGCCGCAAAGCGATGAGAAGTTTGCTGGTTTTCAGTGTTCAGTTTTCAGGGAAGACTTTATTCGACGTTCAATGAGGGCGAGAAGTCACGAGGCAAGTGAAATGAGAATATCTTTTCTTAGCTGGTTTCTGGATTCTGGTCTCTGGAATCTCTCCGCCATCAACCATCAACTATCCACCATCAACTTCTTCCAATGATCGCAAGACTGCGCGGCACCGTTATCGAAGCATACCCAAACCGCTTGGTCGTGGACGTCCATGGCGTCGGCTACGAAGTATTCATTCCGCATTCAACCTTTGACCGCTTGCATGCCGCGGAAGGTGTGAAAGTGGATTTGCGGACGCATCTGCATTTCAGCCAGCTTGGACAAAAGTTGTTCGGCTTCGCGAGCGAGGAGGAACGCGATGTGTTTTTGCTGCTGATCGATCGCGTAAGCGGTGTCGGTCCGACGATGGCAGTCTCCGTGTTGAGCGGGATGGATGTAACACGATTCAAGCAATGCGTGGTCGCGGGCGATGTGGCTGGCTTGTCGAAATTGAAAGGCGTCGGCAAGAAGACCGCGGAACGGATCGTGCTCGAATTGAAGGACAAGGTGGGCGTCACCGAAACCTGGCAGGACGCAGCGGCCGGCCAAGTGAGTGCCCCGGCGGCGGACGCGGAGCTGGCGCTGATCGCCCTGGGATACAAGCAGGTGGACGCGCGCAAGGCGGTTCGAAAGGTGCTCGATGCGGATGCCGCTGCCCCCACCGAAGCGCTGGTCCGCGGCGCGTTGCGGGCTTTGCAGGCATAAGGATTACCTCTAAAGGGTAGGCGATTGCCTCTTGTCACCCACGCCCGTTCCGAACAGCCTCGCGCAAGCTTCGGGAAATCGCCTTTTCCTGCTTTTTCGAAAAACCCTTTCTTATGTCCGCTTCCTCCTCGAACGAAAAAATCAGCGGTTATCGCTGGTCGATTTGCGCGCTGCTGTTTTTCGCCACGACCATCAACTATCTCGACCGCCAGGTGCTGTCGCTCACATGGAAGGATTTCATCGTTCCAGAGTTTCATTGGAACAACAATGACTACGGCACCATCACTTCGCTGTTTTCGATCTTCTATGCGTTCGGCATGCTCATCGCCGGCCGCTTCGTCGACTGGATGGATACGAAGAAGGGTTTCCTGTGGGCGATCTTCATCTGGTCCATCGGCGCTTGTGTGCACGCCCTTTGCGGCATTGCCACTTCGGGGATTCTCACCGGCCACTGGCTGGTCGGTTTTGAAGGCGCACGCAAAGCCGTGAGCCATGTGGACAATATCGCCAAGATCTCCTCGGTGAGCGTGACGCTGTTCATCTTCGCACGACTGGTGCTGGCTCTCGGTGAAGCGGGCAACTTCCCCGCCGCGATCAAGGCAACAGCAGAATACTATCCGAAAAAAGACCGCGCCTTTTCGACGAGTCTTTGGAATGCAGGATCGACGGTAGGCGCATTGGCGGCTCCCCTGCTCATTCCACCGCTGGCTCTGTACTGGGGATGGGAAGCAGCCTTCGTTGTGATCGGCGCTCTCGGTTTCATCTGGATGGGCTTCTGGGTGTTCTTGTATCACAAACCGGAAGCACACCCCCGGGTGAACGCCGCCGAACTGGCCTACATCCAGCAGGATCGGGACATCGACCCCGCCGTGAATGTCGCAGCCGAGCAAGGCAAGGCATCATTCGCCGCCTGCCTGCGCTACCGCCAGACATGGGCCTTTGCAGTCGGCAAGCTGCTCACCGATGGCGTGTGGTGGTTCTTCCTGTTCTGGACCCCGGCTTACCTAAGTTCTGTCTATCACATCAAGTCCTCGGATCCCGCAGGCCAATGGGCGCTCTTCACTCTCTACGCCATCACGCTGCTTTCGATCATCGGCGGTTGGCTGCCATCCTATTTCGTCGGCAAGAAAGGCATGAATCCCTACGCCGGCCGGATGAAAGCGATGTTGATCTTTGCCTTCTTCCCACTCCTCGCACTGCTGGCCCAACCCTTGGGAAACTACACCTACTGGTGGCCGATCATCATCATCGGCATCGCCGGCGCCGCCCACCAGGCATGGTCCGCAAACCTGTTTTCCACCATCGGCGACATGTTCCCGAGAAAGGCGATCGCAACCATCACCGGCATCGGTGGGATGGCTGGCGGCATCGGTTCATTCGTGATCAACAAAGGCTCGGGCAAATTGTTCGACTATGCGCAAATCGTTTGGACCAAGATTAATGGGGTTCCTTTCCTCCAGCAGTATCCGGAATACGCAACCAAGAATACCCAGTTGAAACCGGTTGCCGACCTGCTGAAGGAATTGACCAAAGACCCCTCGCTCGTTGTCGTCGATGGCACCAATACGGGTTACATGATCATCTTCTCGATCTGCGCGTTTGCCTACCTCGTCGCATGGGTCATCATGCGCGCGCTGGTGCCGCATTATAAGCCGATCACGGATCTGTAGAGCGGTTTAATAAATGGCATAGCCCTTCTCTGTGTCCCAGCGGGACAATTGATCATAGCCCCGGACAAACGAGGAACGAGCGCCGTCCGGGGTTAAAGACGCGAAGCGATATCGCGCGAACTTGCGATGCGGTCGAAGCTCCGAACGATACAGAAGCGCGTTCTTGGGGCGCTGCGATTGATCTTGATTGGCTTAGAACGTAGCTACCTTGCGCCCAAAGAGCTAGCGGGAGTTACCATCCGCCCTTCGCTCGGATTCTTGGATTATATAGATGTTGTGCTCTTCATTGTAGTCCAAAATGCGCTGAAAAAAGCGACCAGATCGAAAGTAAAAATGGACAGTATAACACTTCTCGCCGCCGCACCCTTCCATCGAGAACACTTGATTGTTACCGTCGATTGAGGCATGCGTGGGGAAATCAACATGCAGATCCAACAGATCACCTACGAATGGTTCTGGAACCGAATACGTAGACTCCGCGCAAATAAACCTAAGGCGCCGAGTATGAGGATTCTCCGGCCCGCTGTACCCCCACCAACTTTGTTTAATTCCGAGCGATTCAGTGACCAAAATAGCTTGTTGAGCTTCTGTCCTGACTTTTTGCCGATGATACGATGGACGCCCCAAAGGATCGTAAGAAAGACCGTCGGTCAACTTCGATACGGAATGCCAATTGGCATCAATTTTCTTTGAAGGAGGAGTTGTCTCCAATCGCGTCGGGACACAGCTTAAGACTGTCGCGAAGGCAAAAGGAAGCAACAAAGATGATTTCATATCGAATTCTTTAACCGAACAGTATTGGGCGTCCGGTCGGATTTCGGGGGGATAATTAGTGAGTTTATTGCATTCGGCGGAAATGGTCTCTTCATCGATTACGAGCGTACACACGCCTTCCAAAATTCCTCTTCGGACAATCCCTTGACTCTACCGGACTCCAGGTCCTCAAGGCGCTGTATGGCCTCTTCATCGGAAACATAGTGAAGATTTGGATCGAGATCCTCGAGAAGCGACGAAACCAACTCCGCACGGTCGATGCGATCCAGTTTTGAAGCCTCTTTGAGCAACTCTACGACGTTTGACATGAGTGAAATATGGCAAAAATCGAGGCGATGCGCCAGTGCCGATTTTTCCTGCTTTCCTGCCTTCCTTATGTAAATTTCAAATCCCCATCCACAGGACATTTGGATGGATTGAATGAGGAAAGTAGGAAGGCAGGAAAGGATTTAGAGATGAGGGTGAATGATGTCCATGAAAGCGGTCATCCCACTTCGCTCTTTAAGCTACGGGTGACAGGCAGCCACGCCTCTCCAGGATATCCGATCGATCGCCCACGCCGCGTGTTCCGCGATCAGCGGATCGGGATCAGCGGCGGCTTTTTGAAGCGCGGGCAAGTCATCGGCAGAACCGGTGTTGCCAAGGGCGATACAGACATTCCGCAAAAACCGTGCGCGCTTGATGCGCTTGATCGGCGACTTCGCGAAGAGTGTGCGGAAGCCGTCGTCGTCGAGATCGAGGAAATCGCGGAGGCGCTTTTCAAACACCGTCTGCCGCGCGTGAAAGGTCATTTCACGTGACTCGCTGGCGAAGCGATTCCATGGGCAGGCGTCGAGGCAATCGTCGCAACCGTAGATGCGGTCGCCCATCGCGACGCGGAACTCTTCAGGGATCGGCCCCTTGTGCTCAATGGTCAGATACGAAATGCAGCGCCTTGCATCCACCGTGTGCGGCGCGGTGATGGCGGCAGTCGGACAGGCGGTGATACAGGCGGTGCATTTGCCGCAGTAGTCTGTCTGCGCTGAATCAGGATCGAGTTCGAGAGTTGTCAGAAGTTCGGCGAGGAAGAACCAGGTGCCGAGCTGGCGATGGATTTGCACCGTCGATTTGCCATTCCAGCCGAGACCCGCGTCGCTGGCGAAGTCGCGTTCGAGGACCGGGCCGGTATCAACATAGAAGCGTTGCGTGCCACCGAGCGTTTGCAATTTTGCGTCGAATTCGCGCAGTCGCTTTTCAATAAGGTCATGGTAGTCCTCATTCCAGGCATAGCGGGCAATGCGGTAGCCGCCTTCCTGGTCCTCGGGAAACGGAGTACTACCCGGATAGTAGTTCAGGGCGAGGCAGATGATCGACCGGCAGCCCGGCAGAACTTCGCGCGGATCGCAGCGCCGTTCGGGCGTGCGTTCCATCCATGCCATGTCGCCATGCTTGCCCTCGCCGATCCATTCGCGGAAGGCTTCCGCATGGCTGGCTTCCCGCGCCACGGCGATGCGGCAGTCGTCGAAGCCAAGCTCCGCCGCCCAGCGTTTGATCGTGACGACGGATTCGTTCACGGATGGCAGGTAAAATAATAGCGTGCGCTTTCGAGAATGCCCGCCGCCAGTTCCGAGCAGTCGAGTCCGGCGGTGTCCACGGTCAGATGCGCCGTCGCGGCGTAAAGCGGTTGGCGATGCTCCATCAATGTCCTGATCCGCTCCGAAGGATCGTCGGTGTGGAGCAACGGGCGGTCGCGGTTTTTCGAGGTCCGTTCGAGAATGACCGACATGGGGGCCTGAAGCCAGACCACGTAACCGAGTTGGCGCAGGAGCGTCCGGTTCTGCTCGCGGCCAACCACTCCGCCCCCAGTGGAAATGATCCGGCGGGGGGCATCGGGCAGGGCAAGTTCTTCCAACAGATCCGTTTCCGAGGCGCGGAAATGTTCCTCACCTTCATCGGCGAAGATGCGCGCGATCGATTTTCCCGACCGCTTCTCCAGCAACTGGTCCATGTCCACCAGCGGATAGCCCAGCCGATGATGCAACTCGCGGCCGACCGTCGTTTTGCCACTGCCCATGAAACCGATGAGCACGATGCTCTTCGGTAGGGTGGGCGGCAGGTTCATGGGGTCATGCTAGGGCGCGGTCCGCTTGGGGATAAGCGAAAAATTTGGTATGGCCCGTGCTTTTGCCGGTATGAATCTGTTCCGGAAACTTCATACCGGGCGATTGTCAGCCAACCCCTCACTGCCATGAAATCAATTTGTCGTACCGCCTGGATCGCCCTGGGACTGTTCGCAGCCTGCGGACTTTCGAACGCCGCACCTCTTAAAATCGCCTACTCCGATTGGCCGGGCTGGGTCGCCTGGGAAGTCGGCGTGCAAAAGGGCTGGTTCAAGGAAGCGGGCGTGGAAGTGGAGTTCATGTGGTTTGACTACGTGCCATCCATGGATGCCTATGTGGCCGGCAAAGCGGACGCGGTCTGTATGACCAATGGCGATGCCCTCGTCACAGGTGCCACCGGCAAACCCTCGGTTGGCATCCTCATCAATGACTTTTCCGACGGCAATGACATGATCGTCGCCGCTCCCGGCATCGCCTCCATCAAGGATCTCAAAGGCAAAAAGGTCGGCATCGAGGAAGGCTTCGTTGAGCACCTTTTGCTGAAAACCGGATTGGAGAAAAACGGCATGACATTGGAGGACGTCACCATCGTCAACACTCCGACCGGTGAAACCGCGCAGGTGCTTGCCTCGAAAGCGGTCGATGCGATCGGTGCATGGCAACCGAACTCGGGCCAGGCTTTGAAAGCGCTACCCGGTTCGAAATCGATCTATAGCTCCGCCGACGCGCCGGGGATCATCTACGACCTTCTCTATGTCTCCGCGGAGAGCTTGCAGAAGAACAAGGAAGATTGGGCGAAGGTGGTGAACGTGTGGTATAAGATTGCCGCTTATCTCAAGGACGAGAACAACCGCGACGAGGCGCTCAAGATTCTCGCGGGTCGGGTGAATTTGAAGCCAGAGGAATACGAGCCGTTTTTCAAAGGCACACACATCCTCACGCTCGACGAAGCGTTGGCCAAGTGGAAGGAAGGCGATGGCCTCGACTCGATTTATGGCTCCACGAAAAACGTGAACGCCTTCAACCTGAAATTCGGCGTCTATAAGGAAAGCCAGGATCCCGCGAAATATCTCGATCCCTCGCTCACCAAGGCACTGTCCGCGCCAAAGGAGAAGTAAGCCGCCAGCACCAACCGTTTCATGCCCGCCCCCTCGTGGCTCACCGGTTGGTTTTTGATCCGACGTGAACTGCCGCGCTATCGCCGGTTGATCCTGGGATTACTCTCGTTTCTGCTGCCGATCGCCGCCTGGTGTTTCGTTTCGTATGTGCCCTCCGTTTGGCACCCCGACGTGAAGCTGACCCTGGCAGCCACGTCGGACCGGATGAATGCGGTGTTCACCGCCGGCAACCGGCTGAGCCGTGATTTTTTCCCGAGCTATCAGAAGGCCATCCGCGACGATAACGCGGATACTCTAACAGCTCGCGCAGCGGGTTCGGCCCCCGGATCAAAAAGGGCTAACCGCCTGCTGCTGCGCCAGATCGCGCCGGTCGCCGTGAAAAACGGCTGGCTGTCGCGCGACAAGGAGCAGGACGACAATGCCATCTATCGCATTTGGAATGACCTCGCCAGCGGCGCCAAGGTCGCTGCAACTCCGTCTCTAACAGAAGAGAATCTCGCGATCGTCCGGGCGAATTGGAGCATCCTCGCGGCCGCATCCCCTGTCTTTGATGCCGCAAAGCTGCCCGACCAGCCCTTGTTGAAATTGATCCCGCAAGGTGTTCCGTCGAATCCGGTTTATCTTCCCGCACCGGATGAAGTGATCGCCGCCGCGCGCAACGATTTCACGGCCCCTGCCATTGGTGACGCGCCCACCATGGCCGGTCGTTATCGCCACTCGCTGCAAATCATTTTCCTCGGCTTCTTCTGGTCCTGCATCGTCGGCGTGCCACTCGGAATCCTGTGCGGGGTCTATGATTTTTTCTCGAAGCTGCTGGAGCCTTTCGTCGATTTCTTCCGCTACATGCCAGCACCGACATTCAGTACGCTGTTGGTCGCGGTGTTGTCGGCCAACGATGCACCCAAGATCGCTCTGGTATTCATCGGCACCGTCTTCCAAATGGTCCTCGTTGTTTCAAAAACGACCCGGCTGATGGATCCGGCCTTGCTCGAAGCCGCCCAAACGCTTGGCACCAAGCCGCGCCAAATGATCACCCACGTGGTGCTGCCTGGAATTTTGCCGAACTTGTACAACGACCTCCGCATCCTGCTCGGCTGGGCCTGGACATGGCTCGTGATCGCGGAATTGGTCGGCGTGAAAAGCGGTCTAACAGGTTTCATCGACACGCAGGGAACCTTCCGGAATTTTGAGCGCGTTTTCCCGATCATCATCTTGATCGGAGTCACCGGCTTCGTCACCGATCAGTTTCTCGCATGGCTTCACGGGATCTTTTTCCCCTGGGCCGGCACGTCAGATAGGTTTTCACGCGCGGTTGCCAATGCGGTCGCGTGGCCGGTCCGCACCATGGTGGCGGGAGTGCGCCGGATTTCAGCCCCCTCGGATCTATGAATTCATCGACGGACCAACAGCGTGAGGATGAGGCCGTCGCCGCGCGATTTGCCCGGCTAAAAGAACGTCCGGTCGCCATCAGCGTTCAAAATCTAACAAAAACCTTCGACTGCGCCCGTGGCCAGATCACCGCTTTAAAAAATGTATCCTTCGAGGTGCACAAGCGTGAATTCCTGTGCGTCATCGGTGCTTCCGGTTGTGGAAAATCCACCTTGGTCCGCATCCTCGCCGGCCTCGAAACCGCGACATCCGGCACGCTGTCGGTGCACGGCGAAACGATCACCGGCACCTGCCCCGACCGCGGCATGGTCTTCCAGGGCTACACGCTCTTCCCATGGCTGACCGTGAAGGAAAACGTGATGTTTGGTCCGCGCAGAGCCGGCAAAACTTTCTTCGGTGCGGAGAGTGGCGCCCGCGAGTGGATCGAACTGGTCGGTCTTTCGAAGTTTGAAAACTCCTATCCCCACCAGCTTTCCGGCGGCATGAAACAACGGGTCGCAATCGCCCGCGCCCTGGCCAACCAGCCGCGCGTGTTGTTCATGGACGAACCCTTCGGCGCGCTCGACTCGCAGACCCGCGCCAACATGCAGTCGTATCTGTTAGATATTTGGAAAAACGTCGATATCACCATCGTCTTCATCACCCACGATCTCGACGAGGCGGTGTTCCTCGCCGACCGCATTCTCGTTCTCGATCCCAACCCGGGCCGCGTCCGAGAACTGGTCGAAGTGCCGGTGCCGCGCCCGCGTCATCTGTCCCAGGCGGCCGATCCCCGTTTCGTCGCAACACGCCGCCACATCGAGCAGTTGATTCATCCGCCCGATCGCGCGGCCAAGGAAAATTTCCCGGTCCTGCGCATGGCTCTCGCCGACCCCGATATCCTATGAGCCCCTCCGATATGAAGTTTTTTAATTTTCTTCATACTTGGAACAACCTTTGCTAATTCTCTGGAAATGACCAAAGCCCCAGCCGCCGAAGGATTGCGCCGCGTCACGATCTCGATGGCTGAGGATACGTACCAAGCGCTCGATCGGGTGATTACCGGCCGTGGTTTCGACAGCCGTTCGCAGGCGATCGCGGAAATGATCCATCAGCAGGCCGCCGAGCACATGGGCAAAATCGGCACGCAGATCATGGCGGGCACGCTGACCTTGATTTACGACGAGTCGAAGAGCTCGCTGCTACGCGACCTCTCGCGCATCTGCCGCGAACATGTGGCTGAAGTGATTTCGTCGCAGCATGTCTTGCTGGAGGACGACCACGTGCTGGAGGTTTTGCTGATGCAGGGACCCGCTAAAACCTTGCGTGGCATTGCCAACCGATTGGTCACTTGCAAGGGAGTCAAAAGCACCCACCTCACCCTCACCCCCCATTTGCTACCACCGCTGCACGCGGCCCGCAGTGGAAAGATTTCGCATGAAGCCGTTGTTTGAAAAAACGCTCCACGGCGCCGGCATGTGGTCGGCGGTCGTTTCGCGCGGCAAGCGGCTCTGTCTAACAGACATCAGCGGCGGGGCCAATGTAGGCATGCTGCTCTACAACGCGCTGGAACGCACCGAGCGCTACAACATGCCCGACACGCTCAAGGGCCAGCATATCTTTTATCTGCGCGCGCCATACTGCCTCCACTCGGACATGGGCCGCCTGCTCGCGTCAATCACCGCCGACAGCGTCGGCTGGCACGACACCGTCTGCGGCCACTCCGATGCCGCGCGGGTCCTCGCGAAATACGGCGCGCACAACTATCAGGACGCGCGCAACGCATGGCATCGCAATGGCCGCGACTGCTTCCTCATCGAACTCGCCAAGTGGGGCCTCGGAAAAAAAGACCTCGTTCCGAATCTCAATTTCTTCAGCAAGGTCGTTGCCGATGACGACGGCCGCCTCTCCTTCGTTGCGGATAACTCAAAACCCGGCGACTCCGTTGAACTGCGTTTCGAGATCGATACCCTTGTCGTGCTCAACACCTGCCAGCATCCACTCGATCCGGATCCAATCTATCGCCACCGCGATGTGAAGCTCGAGGTCTTCGCAGGCGATGCGCCCGCCAACGATGACCCGTCCCTCACAATCCGCCCGGAAAACCTCCGCGCCTGGGAGAACAACGAAACCTATCACAGCCTCCGCTTCCAACAGCCATGACCGAAAGCACGCTCAATCCACAGGGTGCCGTGTTCCGCGAGGTCATTCCCGCGGGCGACTGGTGGGTTCATGAAATCAAAAAAGGCCAGACACTGCGCATCCTCGATCTCGAAGGAAACCAGGCCGCCGACACGCTTTTCTTCAGCGCCGCCGATCCGACCGAACGCTACAGCGCCGACCGCACGATCCAGGAACAAGCCGCGCTCTATCTGACCACCAGCACCAAGCTCATGAGCACGGCGGGCAACGCGCTGCTCACCATCACCGCCGACACCTGCGGCCGCCATGACACGCTGGGCGGCGCCTGTTCGCGCGAGTCGAACACGATGCGCTACGCTCATGACAAGGAATGCATGCACGCCTGCCGCGACAGCTTCATCCGCGGCGCGCAGGAGTGGAACATCGAACTCACCAAACGCGACATCGCGTGCAACATCAACTTCTTCATGAATGTCCCCGTCACACCCGATGGCCAACTCAGCTTCGCCGACGGCATTTCCGCGCCAGGCAGATATGTTGAGATGGTTGCTGAAATGGATGTCGTCTGCCTCATTTCAAATTGCCCGCAACTTAACAATCCGTGCAACGGTTGGAACCCGACACCAGTGGAAGTGTTGATCTGGAACCCATGAAAATTCTCATTGCGAATCGCGGCGAAATAGCCGTTCGTGCGATCCGGACATTCAAAGCGCTGGGTTACCAAAGTATCGCGGTGTACTCCGATGCGGACTTCGCGTCACCACACGTCGATCTTGCCGACGAAGCGCATTGCCTGGGACCCGGTCCTGTTTCAGAAAGCTATTTGCTGAAGGAGAAACTGTTAGAAATCGCGAATAAGTCCGGAGCCAGCGCGGTCTTTCCCGGTTACGGGTTGCTCAGTGAGAACACCGATTTCGCCCGGATGTGCGAGGATTCGGGCGTGCAGTGGCTCGGACCGACTCCCGAACAAATCATCGCCTTCGGGCTCAAGCATGAAGCGCGACGTCTTGCGGGCGAGGCGGGCGTGCCGCTCGTGCCGGGCAGCGGACTGTTAGAAGATGTTGAAGCTTCGATCACCGCAGCCCACGAGATCGGCTACCCCGTCATGCTGAAGAGCACCGCTGGCGGCGGAGGAATCGGCATGAAAGTCTGCCGCGATGAAGCCGAGCTGCGGCGCGAGTTCGAAAGCGTCGTCCGCCTCAGCGAGCGCAGCTTTGGCTCGGGCGGAGTCTTCATCGAACGATTCATCCAGCGTGGCCGTCACGTCGAGGTTCAGATCTTCGGCGATGGCAAAGGAAATGTGCTGGCGCTCGGCGAACGCGATTGCTCGGTCCAGCGGCGCAACCAAAAAGTCTTCGAAGAAACCCCCGCTCCGGGTCTAACAGATGAGACGCGCACCGCACTGCACTCTGCCGCGGTGAAGCTGGGTCAAAGCGTGAACTATCGTTCCGCAGGTACGGTCGAGTTCATCTACGACGCGGATCGTGATGATTTCTTTTTCCTCGAAGTGAACACACGACTTCAGGTCGAGCACGGCGTGACGGAACTCGTCACCGGCATCGATCTCGTCGAATGGATGACCCGCCTCGCGCTCGATCCTGGATGGACGATGCCCGATACGGCGCCGGCTTCCCAAGGTTGCGCGATCCAGGCCCGCGTTTATGCCGAGGATCCGAATCACAATTTTCGCCCAAGCTCCGGGCTCCTTACCGAAGCAACGTTTCCCGCGTGGACCCGCTGCGATGGCTGGATCGCCGCGGGCACGGAGGTGAGTCCGTTCTATGATCCGCTGCTGGCAAAGGTCATGGTGCACGCGGATGATCGCGCCGCTGCCGTCGCGAAGCTCCAACGCGCACTGGAAGAAACACGGATCTCCGGCATCGAAACGAATCTCCGCTATCTTCGTGGCATTGTACGATGGCAGCCGTACCTCGCGGGCGGCGTGGCGATGCGCGACATGGCCGACTTTGTCTATCAGCCAAACACCTTCGATGTCGTCTCCGCTGGAACGATGACCACCGTGCAGGATTGGCCGGGGCGCACGGGTTATTGGGAAGTGGGTGTGCCGCCTTCGGGACCCTTCGATTCGCTCTCATTGAGACTCGCCAATCGTCTCATTGGGAACCAGGAGGGCGCGGCCGGATTGGAAATCACGATGACCGGCCCGACGCTGCGATTCAACCATGCGACCACCATTGCCCTTGTCGGCGCGTCCGTGCTGGTGCTCAGAAATGGTGAGGCGCTTGCCATGAATCGCCGCCTCGATATAACCGCGGGCGACGTTTTGAAGATCGGCCGCATCGAAGGCTGCGGCGCTCGCGCTTATCTCGCGGTGGCCGGTGGCATCGACTCGCCGGAGTACTTGGGAAGCTGCTCCACCTTCACCCTGGGAAAATTTGGCGGCCCTTTCGGACGCGCGCTGTTGCCAGGTGATGTGCTCGGAATAAGGAGCAACGACACTCTTGTCGTTGGAAGAGGAGGACAGGAGTGTCCTCCCTCCTTAACGCATAATTGGAAGATTGGCGTCCTTTACGGCCCGCATGGCTCGCCGGACTTTTTCCTCGATGAAGATATCGAAACCTTCTTCGCAACGAAATGGGAGGTTCACTACAACTCCGCACGCACCGGTGTCCGCCTGATCGGCCCGAAACCGAAATGGGCGCGCAGCGATGG
>JANMJQ010000304.1:0-51623 GCA_031371445.1 Akkermansiaceae bacterium | reverse complement strand
AATGAATTTGCGGGCCAAGCGCAGCGCGGCATCGAGATAGCGGGCATCCCCGGTGTAGCGGTTGCCCATCGCGAAACCGTAAATGGCCCACGCGGTTCCGCGGGCCCAATGGCTTTCCACGGCGCGGCCGCAATAATTTTCGCCTACCTGTGGAGAACCATCGTTCACGTCGAAGCGATAGGAGTGATACACGGAATCATCGGACCGGATGAATCGTTGCAAGGTGGTGTCACTGTGACGGACTGCGATATCACGGTAGGTATCATTTCCCGTCTCCCCGGCGGCCCAATAGAGCAAGGGCAGGTTCATCATGCAGTCGATGATCGCCACGCCGGCGTATTCGGATTCAGTATCATCCATTCTGCCCCAGGCCCGGATATAATTGCCTTCGGGAATAAAACGGTTCGCCAGCACGTCCGCCGCTTTCACGCCAAGATCGCGGTGCCGACGGTCTCCAGTCAGCCGATCGAGGGAGACCGAATACAAGGAGTAAAGGAACCCCAGGTCATGCATCGTGTCGGCGGCATGCTCACCAAGTTTGTTCTCATACCATGGCACCAGTCGCTCCACCTGGCGGATCAAATGTTCGTCCTCCGTATCGCGCCACGCCAGCAAGGCCATGCCGGTGATAAACGAAGTCGTCCAGTTGCCGATTTCGTAAAAGCCCTCGTTCCATTCGGAATAACGACCATTCACGGCAAGAGCCCAAGTGGCAGGCCTGTCAGCCAGCGCCTGGATGTTGCTGCGGGTCTTTGCGACGCACAGGTCGAAAGCGGAGCGGAGCGATTCCTGGGTCATAACCGGATCGCTTGCGACGGCGTTAGTCATTGAAAATTGAAGTTTCGCGTTTGAACAATCTGCCCGGGTAATGAGGAATTAAGGCAAATTGATTTTGAGGTGGCAAGTTTACTTCCGGCCCCACCGACCCGCACGCCGTTTGGGAGGTTTCCATGGAAAGCTGTTGGGCATTCATTCGGCCCCCTCAGTCTCCGGGTTCCAACCGTTCCGCCACTCCAATACCGGAAGGGCATGCTTGAAAACAATGGGCAACCACACGTGCCGGCCGTCGATGGCATTCCGCGGCCGCCAACGGTCGGCCAGGTAGATGAAGGCATCCTTCTTCCCTTGCACCGGGAGGATGAAAGTCGGCTGTGATTCGAAGCTGTTTGCGATCTCGGCCCCGTTGCCGAGGCACGGGTTGCCATGTTCTTCCCAGTGTCCCCAGATGTTGGAAGAGGAACTGAGACGTGCCGTGTTCGGCGTCCAGCCGGTGCAATCGGAGGTGAATAGCCAATAGCGGCCGTTCCACTTCATGATCGCAGGCGCCTCGTGAAAGCGGCCGGGAAAAATGCGTATGTAGCGGCCCGCGGGTTTGGTGAACGTTTCATCAAGCAGCGAGATGTGCAGAGTGCCGTTGTTCTCCGAAGCATAGAGATGATACGCGCTGCCGTCATCATCGACAAAGAGCGTCATGTCCCGTGCCATCTGTCCGGCCGCGAAGTCGCGCCGGAAGATGATGTTTTTGGGATACCATGGGTATGGCGCGCCACCGAGACCGAGTTCGGCAAGGGTGCTTTGCTCGTCGTGGGACAGGGGGCGCTTCAAATCATCCGGCACGTTGTCGGGCCACACGCCGGCGTTCGGGCGCAAGCTGTGAAGAAAGCGATAGGGACCCGCCGGCGCATCGGCAATTGCGACCCCACTGCGCGCGCCTTCGTAGCCCGCACCTGTTGGCTCCAGATGGAACCACATCACGAACTTCCCGGTGCGCGGATTGAAAATGACTTTCGGCCGCTCCAATACGCAGCCCGGTGGTATCTCGCTGCCGGGCGAATCATCCATGGCGAGGGCGATGCCTTCGTCACGCCAGTCTGTTAGATTTTGCGACGCATAGACATGGACACCGACGTGCGAGCGGTTGCCTTCCGTGCCTTCGATCTTATGCTCGCCGAACCACCAATAGCTGCCTTCATGAAATAGAATGCCGCCGCCATGGGCGTTGATGGGCACGCCATTGGAATCGTTCCAGATTTCGCCGGGCTTGATCATGGTTCAGGACACACGAGATAGACGCCAATGAGGATGTAATCGAAAGTCGAGAGTCATGAACGGTGGGTTTTTCGGAACGGCATCCGGGTCGCGGCATCATCGCAGGTCGGAAATCGGAATCTTATCCATATCGGTGAAGTCCTGGCTTTCCCCACCCATCGCCCATACAAATCGATACGCGGCGGTGCCGCAACCACAATGGACCGACCATGCCGGAGATAGCACGGCCTGTTTGTCGTGGATCCACAGCGGGCGGGTTTCACCCGGCTCCCCCATCATGTGCAGCACGGCGTGGCTGGCGGGAATGTCGAAATAGCAATACACCTCGCTGCGGCGCAAGTGGGTGTGGGCGGGCATGGTGTTCCAAACGCTGCCTGGCTTGAACTCGGTATAACCCATCACGAGCTGGCAACTCTTCCACTAGAAATGCCTCTCGCAGGCCGGCGGTATCGAGCAGGATGGTTTCGCGGGGCGATGGGGCGTGGATGACTCGCATGATGGTGGTGAATTCGATTAGAGCGCGGCCACGTAAGGCAAGAAGTCCGCAGCCATTTACCGTGGTAAGTTGGGAGCGCCCGTGCCCGCGGTATTGGAAAATTCCGAATAGCCACCGCGGTTGTAAGCGCGAATGCGATAGCTTGGCGGGGGGCCGCTCAGGCCGGTATTAACGAAGCTCGTCGCATTGGGCGCAAGATCGGCAATTTCATAGAAGATCCCATTTTCACCGGCAGCTTCGATTTTGAAACCCGTTTGATTGTTGTCATGATTGATCCAGGTCAGCCTGATCTCGCCCTCGCCCGTCGCAGCAACCTCAAGCCCGTCAGGTGCAACCGGTGGCGACGGTGGCTTCACTTCGATGCTGACGTTGTCAAATGTGACTGATCCGGTTTTTTTATTTTCTCCGTCGCTGCAAGCGCAGAGCCCGATCGAACAAGTCTTTTCCATAGCGACGGTGCTTGCTCCCATTTTGAACCATGTGATTCCGTCGGGCGATTGGTAAGCCGAGAAGGTGTCGCCTTCACGTTGCAGCCGGAACCAGATCGGAAGCCAGGTGTAATCATTGCCTGACTGCGAACTCCATTTCCCGGCAACGGTCGCGCGCGTCCCAAACCGCGCTTGCCGGCCGCCGGTGTCACCGAGCGTGATGGCCATTGTCCTGGCATTCGCAGCGGCACTTTCGCGCATCATCAATCCGGTCCGGTTCACTGTCCCCTGCCGATCGATAAGGCGCGCGGTGAGGATAAAATCGCCGCTGAAACTATGGCATACGAAGCTGCAATCATCCGCTGCCCCTCCTATGCCCGTGCCTTTGGCATCGATGACAAAGGTGCGGTTTGCTGCTTCCGAACACTTCGCCGCGCCGATAGGCGCCGATGTCCAGCCTTCCGGCAACGGGCCGCCTTCCGCGGGTGTGGCACCGGTCGCTTGCGACTGCCCGCTGGAACCCGCCTGGCTAAGCGCTGCGACCACATAGTAATAGGTCTTGCCGTTTTCAACCTTTGTGTCGGTGTAGGCAGGAGTGGTCCAGTTGTTCGTCGCGTAAATGCTCATGAAGGGTCCATCGATGGATGTCGCTCGTGAAACCTCGTAACCATGAGCAGTATAGGCCCCCGACGGCGACCAGGCGAGATCGACGCGACCAACCCCCGCCCTCGCTGTTAGATCCTGCGGCACCGGCGGTGCGGGGAATGCCGGGAACGGCGAGGCTGCGGCGTCGAGCGTGAACGTGAGTGTGCCGTACCCGAAGACGTCAGCCTCTCCGGGCTCGGGCCGTTTCATTTCGGCGAATGCCTTCACTTGCGGTGCCTTCAAGCCCTTGCGCACGACATAGTGGTTGTAGAGCAATTCGAAATGCGTCGCTGCAAGACGGCCCTTGTAGTTGGTGGAGATGTAGCCTTGGTTCGCATTATCCGCGTTGGTGTAATAGGTGTATGGCACACCCTTCCAAAGCGTGTATTGGGCGGCATACTCACCTCCCTTGAGCAGCTTGTTGTCGTCGTAACCAAATAGGTCGAGGCCTTGGCTCCAGGCAGTCTGGCAGAATTCCGAAAGCAAGCCCTGCCCCCCCATCGTGTGGGCCCAGTCGCGGCCGGCTTCCTGCCATTGGCCAAGCCCGCCAGGATATACGAAGGGCACGGCGTTGTTGATGCTGCCCATCCCCGGCCCATTCTTGAAGTATTCAACCGCCTCGTTGAATTTTTCGCGATCATCGCACAGCACGCCAATTCCGAGAACCGCCATCATGTTGCAGGCATCCCAATTCGCCCATGAGCGGCTCACGGGCCCGCCGCGGTGCTTGAGGAAGGCGCTCGATTTCGGATACCAGTGGTTGACCATCATTTCCTTGAACCGGCCGAAGTCTTCCTTCGACCAACCGGGATAAACACGCAGCACTTCCGCAGCTAGCGCAAAGCTGCCGATCGGAATGCCGCTCAGATCGTCGCCATATGGAGACTCGCTGACTGTCGACGACCAGGCATTGGCGATTCTAACAGCACACTGCGCGTAACTTTCATCACCTGATATGTACCAGCGAAGCGCGTTATAGTACATCGCGGTTGCATCGTCCTGCGCACGCTGGCGGCTACCCATGTTGGGCGCCGGCCTTGCCCCATAGTTGTTCTGAGCCTTGCGATCTTGGATGAAGAGATTCCAGCCATCGATCCATGGATGCGCTCCTTCGGCGACCTTCGTCTTCATGCGATCCAGGTCGGCCTTCGTGTGCAGGCCGCCAGGATGCACGAATTCCTGCGCCGAAGCTGCAGGTGCAAGACATGCCAACAGAACGATCAGGAAAGATGCAGATAACCGACAGTGAGTCATTTTTTGAAAGAGCCAAACAGGACTACGAATAGGCTGTCTCCAATTCGTCATCAAGACAACTTTCCCTGGTAACCTCCCTTGATTTAAGCCCGCAGGGACCGTGAATGCTATTCGCTTTGAATTTGAGAGCTGCGTTCAATGCGCCCGGCGCTTTGAATTTTTGGCTCCGATGCGCGCCCCCATTGCCATGCCACCACCGTGACGCGGATGGGAAACTTCGCCCGTGGTGGGATGGCAGTGAACTTCAGAACATCATTCTCTACTTCAGCAGGCCCTTCCCGGATGTAATAGGAAACAGGAAGGCCGGCATCCGAGGTGGCGGCTAGCTTGAGCGATTTCAATCCCGCATTCTGATTGGGAATCTCAGGAAAGGTGAGTTTTTGAATAACTCCGTCGCTGTTAGGCTTCGCATGAACAACTGCCTGTTGGACGATACTCCTGAAATTGGCATCACCCGGATGGCCAGATACTTCACCGTGCGATCCGCGTAGTCGAAGTGCCCTCGTCCGGCATCCGCAAGGAACGATAGCGTTGCCTTGGGATGTTCCATCATGAAGTCGAAGGCCGGTGCTATCCGCTTGTTCATCTGGAGGCTACCAAGTCGAGGAGTTCCGGGTGGGCCGCGACATTTCACCCCGTCGGCTGGATCGGATCCTTTCGTCCCGTGGCATCCGCGCCCTTCTGCTTCCGCCCCATCACAAGGAGCCGGCTTGGAATGATTTTCCGTGGGACAATTACTTCATCGTGAAATTCGGTCGCTCGCTCCATCAGCCGGCCACCCATCTTGCAACGGCGGATCAGGTGTTGAACACGGTGTTGGCGTTCGATCAGATCCGCGGGCTCGGCTACGGCAGGATCGGTTTTGTCACCAAGGAGCCATATATGAAAGTTCATGGCCATCTCTTTGAGGCTGGATTTCTGATCGCCCAACAGGGTGTGCAACCCGCGCAGCGCCTGCCGGTGCTGTCGTTGGTTGACATGAACGCTTCACAAGAAATCAAAGCACTGGCGGATTGGGTGAAAAAAATCGGCCGGATGCGATTTACACCGATGCCCAACACATCCGGGTTATTTCACAAGCCTGGGGAAATCTCAGGCCGACTCGACGATCAGGTTTGCATACGGCGTCGCGTCGCCCGTGCGAATCACGCCGATCGCGCCTGGTACCAGGTTTTTAAAATCGAGATGAGGCAGCTTCACTACGTCGACGCCCGGAATGCGATCAAAGGACTGCTGAAAGCGGTGCACGGTCTCGGAAGGGTTCGCCGTCGCGAATTCCTCGGCTTGCCAGATGCGGCCAATTTGAAAGGCCGGGACAAGCAGGTCGAAAACGTCCAACACGGTGGGAATGTCATGGGTCAACGCAATGTCCACGGTCTCAATCTGAGGCCAGAAGGGAAACGCCCCATCCGCGATGACGAGTGTGTTGGTATGGCGCACACGTGCCAGCAAATCGAGGATGCGCGGATTGAGAATGCCGTGTTTAAGCATGGGAATGATTCAGCGGGCGTCGATGATCTTGCGGCGGTAGGCTTCGTCGAGCCGCGAATCAATTGTCATGGCATCGTCGTCGTCAAGGTAACGGATGCCTCCGCAAGCCATGGCACCCAGAAGCACACTGGCCCACTTGTCGAGCATCAGCATGATGTTGAGCACCTCCTTGGCATTGGCGCCGAGGGCGACCGGGCCGTGGTTTTCCATGAGGATGACTTTCGGCGGCTTGCCGTGTTCGGAAAGGTGCCGCGCAAGGCCGTCTTGCACCACGCGGGCGAGTTCAATGCCGGGATTGATGTACGGAACAGATAGTAGATGCAGCCCGCAGACGACGATGGCGTCGGGACAGACATGGCGCTTGAACAGCTCCGCGCCGTGTTGGCTGGCGAGAATGGAAAGCACCGACGTCGTGTGCGTGTGCCCGACCCATTTCACGCCCGGTTGGCGCAGACAGATGGAGTGCAGAAAGGTCTCCACCGATGGCTTTTTGTGTGCGGTATCGGCAAGGCACTCAAGCAAGCCATCCTCAATTTCCTGCTCGGTGACAGATTCCCGGGCGATGATGGAATCGACTTTCGCATGGCGCACGCGCGATAGTCCATCGGGCGTGAGCGTGGCGAGCGAAGTCCCCGATGCTTTCACGAGGAATGATCCATCACCGAGATCCGCGCTCGTGTTGCCTTCACCCAGAATGGCAAAGCGACGTTCTTCCCGGCCCAATTCGTTCGAGAGCCAAATGAGTTCCTGGATGGTGTCGCTCATGCCCGGGTTTCTGATTGCCATTGCGGGTGCATCGTCTGCCGAAACCGCGAAGGGGGCACGCGGTGGATCGATTTGAACACCCGCGAAAAATGATATGGATCGGTATAGCCCAGTGCGACGGCGGCATCCTTCACTGCCAGCCCGCCTTCAAGCATGAGATGCCCGGCATGCTGCATGCGCAGGCGTGTTAGAAATTGATAAGGGCTTTCGTCATGGAAGCGTGAAAACAAGCGGCATAAATAGGGCCCCTCGAACCCGCACGCCTGTGAGATCGCATCGAGTGAATTCAATGTCAGATGGTTTGCCTCGATGAAATCCTTCACCCGCCGGTAGCTTGCAAAGGCGGACGTCTGGGTATCGCTGGATGCCACCGCATCGTCAGCACACATCAGCAGGATCTGGCGTGTGATCGTTTCGCAGATCTCCGCAGCGAGTGGAGAGTTTCTGGCCCCGCGCTCAATGAGTGAATCAAAGACGCGTCGGATCGGCTCTACTTTCAGGCAACGTGAAAACGCGCCCGGTTGAATCTCCAGACGATCCAGCAACGCCTGTGCGGCAGCACCCTTGAAACCGACAAATGCCTTCACCATCGGCACGCTCCCAACTGTCGCGATGCGGTGAGGAATCCCCGGTCCGTAGAGATAGTAGCAACCGGGCTTGAGTCTTTCCTTTCGCCCGCCAAGCAGCAGTTCGCCCGAACCGCTGACCACGAATTCGAGCGTCAGCCATGCAAACCCGGGGCGATCGATCAGATAGTCCGGACGGCATCGTTCCATCCCACCGCAAATCACGGCGAAGCCGGCTTTCGGGCCGGCATCTTCCATGAAGAACAGCCGGGAAGACTCGACCTGCCGGGAGATGAAGTCTGGCAATTGGCGGGCAACGGACTTGTGAACGGTCATAAGCGATGCGCCAACAAACACCGGCCAGAGGCAACGATCAAGCCATAAATATCCATCCACAATTTTGGAATAGCCTGTTTTTGGGCTTACAGTTTTCCTAGTTCGTCCAATTTTTGTCATTTTCTTGATTTTGGGCATGACAATCCGCTTAGATCGCGAATGATCGGGTGACTTCTTTGTGCGAATGAATAACCCAACCTATCCGTGCATCGGCATCCGCCCTGCCATCGACGGCCGTCTTGGCGGCGTCCGTGAATCGTTGGAAGAGCGCACCATGGCCCAAGCCGAAGCCGTGGCCGCACTGCTTTCCACAGCACTTCATTATCCGGATGGTTCCCCCGTTCGTTGCATCGTTGCCGATACCTGCATTGGCGGTGTTGTCGAAGCCGCGGCATGCGCCAGCAAGTTCAAACGCGAGAATGTCGGCGTTTCGCTGACGGTCACGCCTTGCTGGTGCTATGGATCGGAAACGATGGACATGGATCCGCACACGCCGAAGGCAGTGTGGGGCTTCAATGGCACGGAACGACCCGGTGCCGTATATCTGGCGGCCGTACTGGCGGGCCACACGCAGAAGGGGCTGCCGGCGTTTGGCATCTATGGCAAGGATGTCCAAGCAGCGTCCGATACGGAAATCCCGGCCGACGTGAAGGACAAGCTCATCACCTTCGCCCAAGCCGGCCTCGCGGTTGCCCTGATGCGTGGCAAATCGTATCTCTCAATGGGTGGCACCTCGATGGGCATTGCGGGCTCGGTCCTGGACCCGGCGCTGTGGGAAAAATGGTTTGGCATGCGTGTCGAAGCAATCGACATGACAGAGTTTGTCGGCCGCATGATGAAGGGCCAGTACGACCACGATGAGTATACAAAGGCTTTGGTGTGGGTGAAAGCGAACTGTCCGGAAGGAAAGGATTACAACTCTCCACATGCCACCCGCTCCCGCGAACAGATCGACAAGGAATGGGAGGACTCTGTCAAAATGGCGCTCATCGCCCGTGACCTCATGGCCGGCAATCCGAAGCTTGCGGAGATGGGTCTCGGCGAACAGGCGCATGGCCACAACGCGATCGCAGCCGGCTTTCAGGGTCAGCGCCAGTGGACCGACCATTTCCCGAATGGCGATTTTCTCGAGGCGATTCTGAACTCGTCCTTCGATTGGAACGGCAGGCGCGCGCCCTACATCGTCGCCACCGAGAATGACGCGCTCAATGGCGCGGGCATGCTCTTTGGGCACCTGTTGACCAACACCGCGCAGATCTTCGCGGACCTCCGCACTTACTGGAGCTCGGATGCCATCGAAAGAGCCAGCGGCAAGTCATTCACACACACCCTCGTGGAAGATGGCATCCTCCATCTCATCAATTCCGGCCCGGCCGCTCTCGATGGTACGGGCGAGCAGGAAATCGATGGAGTCCCGGCGATGAAACCGTTTTGGCAAATCACCGATGAGGAAGTCGATCAATGTCTCAAGGCAACGACGTGGCATCCATCGATTACCGAATACTTTCCCGGTGGCGGCCTGAGCACCCGCTATCGCACTCGCGGCGGCATGCCCGCGACGATGATCCGGCTCAACCTTGTGGACGGACTCGGCCCCGCGCTTCAGATTGCGGAAGGCCATACCATCGACCTGCCCGACGATGTGCATGATGCGCTCGACCAGCGCACGAACCCGACGTGGCCGACCACTTGGTTTGCCCCGATCCTCACCGGCGAAGGTGCCTTCCGCAGTGCCTATGAAGTGATGAACCACTGGGGCGCCAACCACTGCGTGCTGACTCACGGCCACGTCGGCCACCTTTACATCACACTCGCCTCGATGCTGCGCATTCCTGTTTACATGCACAACGTGGGCAACGAACGGGTCTTCCGGCCAAGCGCGTGGCGCGCATTCGGCACCGCGGATCCGGAAGGCGCTGATTTCCGGGCCTGCGCGAACTACGGACCGCTTTACGGAAAGATCTAGTCAGCCGCCGTCAAAAACCATAACCCTCGTCCAATTCACCATGAAACCCATCGCACTTGTTGCCCTCGCCCTTTCCACCCTTTTGATCGCTTGCAAATCCGGAAAATCCGGCCAACTCAGCATCGCCGTCATCCCCAAGGGGACAACCCACATTTATTGGAAATCCGTTGAAGCCGGGGCTAACAAGGCTGCATCCGAGCTCGGTGTGAAGGTCACCTTCATCGGGCCGCAACGCGAGGACGACCGATCGCAGCAGATCGACCTCGTCACCAACCAAGCCCTGCAAAACGACGCCATCGTGCTCGCGCCGCTCGATGCGGTGGCGTTGCGGGACTCAGTCAAAAGCGTCGCGGAAAAAGGCAAGCCCGTAGTCATCATCGACTCCAGTCTCACCGATAGTGCGTCGTTTGTCGCCAGTTACGTCGCCACCGACAACCGTGAAGGCGGTCGCATCGCCGCCCGCCGTTTGTCAGAGTTGCTCTCTGGCAAAGGCAAGGTGGCCGTGCTCCGCTACATGCAGGGCAGTGCTTCCACCGAGCAGCGTGAGGAAGGATTCATCGAGGAAATCAAAAAATCGCCGGGCATCGAAGTGGTGAGTTCGGAGCAATTCGCCGGCGCCACTGCGAGCCAGGCCCAGGACGTGGCCACCAACCTCCTAACACGCCTTGCCGCGGCCGATGGACTATCGATCCAAGGAATTTTCTGCAGCAACCAGACCAACTCTTACGGCATGCTCCAGGCACTCCGTGGCAAAAACCTCGGCGGCAAGGTCAAGTTCGTCGGCTTCGATTGCGACGCGACTTTCCTCGACGCCCTCAAGAAAGGCGAGATGCACGGCACTGTTTTGCAGGACCCCCTCAACATGGGGTATCTGGGCGTGAAAACCGCCGTCGCCAAGCTCAAGGGCGAAAAAGTGGAGGCTGTCATCGACACCGGAGCCACCCTCGTGACGGCGGAAAACCTCAGCGACCCGAAAGTCGCCGCCTTGATCAAAACGCAGATTCCGTAAGAAGTTGAGTGTTGAGAGTTGAATGTTGAGAGTAGGAAATTTCCAAGCCATTGCCCGGAAAATTCCAACATCTTCCATTCTTCCTCTGTCACTCAACACTCAACTATCAACTATCAACTCTCAACCAAATGCTCCATCCACGCCTTGTCATGCGGGGCATACGCAAGACCTTCGGTCCCACCATTGCCCTCGGGCGGGTGGACCTGGAAGTACTGCCCGGCGAGGTTCACGCCCTTGTTGGCGAAAACGGCGCGGGCAAGAGCACGTTGATGAAGATCCTGTCCGGAGCTTACCTGCCGGACAGCGGGGAAATGGAGATCGATGGCAAGATCTATCAGCCCCGCAATCCGCTCGACGCGCGGGCGGGCGGCGTCGGCATGATCTATCAGGAATTGTCGATCGCGCCACACCTCACGGTGGAGGAAAACATCGTGCTCGGCATGGAGCCGGTGCGCGGGCCGTTCGTGGACCGAAAGGCGATGAGGGCCCGGGCGTTGGAGGCGCTCGCCCATTTCGATCATCCTGAAATCCGCCCCGACGCGCTTGCTGGGAAACTATCCGTTTCCGCGTTGCAACTGGTGGAAATCGGCCGCTCGCTGGCGATGGGGTGCAAGCTGCTGGTGTTCGACGAGCCTACCTCGTCGCTCGCCCAGAAAGACATCGAGCGACTGTTCGCCTTGATCGACCGGTTGAAGGCACAGGGCATTTCGATCATCTATATTTCCCATTTCCTGGAGGAAGTGAAGCGGCTCGCCTCGCGTCTAACAGTACTGCGCGACGGGTCGGTGGTCGGCACCCGCGATGTGGCCACCGTCACGCCGGAGGAAGTCGTTTCGCTGATGGTCGGCCGCGACGTGGAAGATCTCTATCCGCGGACGCATCACCAGCCGGGCGGGAAGCTGTTAGAGATCCGCAATTTTTCCGGGCAGGAGAAGCCCAGGGATTTGAATCTGGATTTGCATCGGGGCGAAGTCGTCGGCATTGCGGGATTGGTCGGCTCGGGTCGCACCGAGTTCCTGCGGGCCTTGTTCGGGTTGGACGACGTGAAATCGGGTGAAGTTCTCATCGGCGGCAAGTCCGGATCCGCCAAGCCGCGGAAGCGGTGGCAGCAAGGCCTCGGACTGCTCAGCGAGAACCGCAAGGAAGAAGGCCTGGCTCTGAATCTATCCATCGCCGACAACGTCACGCTCACCTGCCTCGAACGCTTCGGCAGCGCAGGCAGGGTGTCGCCGAAAAAACAACGCGCGGCCACCTCGGTATGGATCGACCGCCTCGGCATCAAATGCCAGGGCCCGGCCCAACCGGTCGGCGCTCTTTCCGGGGGGAACCAGCAGAAAGCAGCGTTCGCCCGCCTGCTGGAGCACGATGTGGATGTGCTCCTCCTTGACGAGCCCACCCGCGGCATCGACATCGCAGCCAAAGCGCGCATTTACGAGGCGATCAACGAGGTCGTCACCGATCCAAAGCGTCCGCGGGCCGTGATCATGATTTCCAGCTATTTGCCCGAACTCTTCGGCGTTTGCGACCGCATCGCCGTAATGAGCCAAGGGAAACTAACCCGCGCCGTGCCGGTCGAAAAACTAACACCGCACGATGTTATGCTCGTCGCCACCGGCAAAGCCGCCGACCTCCCCTAACATTTCCATGTCCTCGACCCGCCTGAAATCCGCTCTCACTCTGCTCGGTCCGTTCATCGCCCTGCTGGTGGTTTACGCCATCTTCGGAATGATGAATCCCGCGATGTTCACCAAAGATGTCCTGCTCAGTTTGCTCACGCAAACGGTCATCGTCGGCACCGCAGCCATCGGCATGACTTTGATCATCATTGCCGGCGGGATCGATTTATCAGTCGGCTCGATCATCGCGCTTTGCGGGGTCTTTGCTGCCTATCTGGTGACGAAAGACTATTCCGCGCCGCTGGTGTTCATGGCGACCATTGCGTTCGGAGGATTGTGCGGCTTGTTCAACGGCGGGCTCACGGTGGGTCTGAGGCTGCTGCCTTTCATCATCACCCTCGGCACCATGCAGGTGTTCCGGGGAGCGGGAAAAGTCGCCACCAATGGAACGCCGGTAAATCTTCCATTCGACGTGACCGCGTTTAAACCCTGGATGGGTGGCGCGGGCATTCCGTGGGGCGTCTGGCTGATGATCCTGCTAGTAATCCTTTTCACCGTCCTCCTGCGCTACACCCGCTTCGGCCGCCATATTTTCGCGGTTGGCTCGAATGAACACACCGCCACCCTCTGCGGGGTGAACGTGGGCAAGGTCAAACTCTTCGTTTACATGATCAGCGGCGCGCTCGCCGGCCTGGCCGCGGTGATGAACATGGCCAAATCGTCGCAAGGCGATCCAACCACCGCCACGGGCCTGGAACTCGACATCATCGCCGCCGTGGTGATCGGCGGAGCAAGTCTGTCCGGCGGTGAGGGCACGGTGCTCGGGGCGGTGATCGGCGCGTTGTTGATGACCACCATCCGGACGGGTTGCGTGCTCAATGGCATCCCCACCCCGTGGACGGAAGTAATCACGGGCGCGATCATCATCATCGCCGTGATCATCGACCGCCTTCGCCACCGCAAGTTAGCATAAAAGAACGGGCCGAACAGATCCTCAGCTTAAATGGGATTTGCCAAATTTGAGGGGCGTCCAAGTCATCTCTTTAGCGGTGAATTCGCACCCATCCGGGGGGACGCAGGTCCGACCTCTAATGCGGTTTTTAATGCGGGCTCAGCAAATCGCACGATAGCGAAAAGCCTCCCATTCCGCCTAACTCATTAACAACCAACGACCGTGCTCGAAAGAGGACTCGAACCTCCACGGGTTACCCCACTAGATCCTTAGTCTAGCGCGTCTACCAATTCCGCCATCCGAGCATCGGTTGGTTGGGCGACCTTGGTAGGGGCCGGGCCCGGGCATTGCAAGCGAATTTGGAAAAACTTCCGGGCGCCAAAAAATTCACCCGATACACCTTGATTCCCCCGCTCCATACGGAAGCATCACCCAGCCCCCTCCCATGGAATCGATCCGCGCCGCGTCCATTGTCAAAGAGTTTGGCAGCACCGTCGCCCTCAACGGGATCGATCTCGGAATCGCCGCCGGGGAGCTGTTTTTCCTCCTGGGCGCCTCGGGCTGCGGCAAGACGACCTTGCTGCGCTGCATCGCCGGCTTGGAAACGCCGACCAGTGGCTCGATTTTTTTCGGAGACCGCGAGGTGACCCGGATGCCGCCGCACAAGCGCGAGGCGGCGATGGTTTTCCAAAGCTACGCGCTGTGGCCGCACCTGACGGTGTTTCAGAACATCGCGTTCGGCCTTGAAGAGCGGAAGGTGTCCAAGGCGGAAATCAAACGCCGCGTGGAGGAAGCACTGGAGATGGTGCAACTGCCCGGTTACGGCGGCCGCTCGATCGATCAGATGTCCGGCGGCCAGCAGCAGCGCGTGTCATTGGCACGGGCGCTGGTGGTGAAACCGAAATGCCTCCTGCTCGACGAACCGCTTTCGAATCTCGACGCCCAACTGCGCGTTGAAATGCGCCGCGAGATCCGCCGCATCGTCAAAGACAACGGGCTGACTGCGATCTACGTGACGCACGATCAGGAAGAGGCGCTCGCGATGGCCGACCGCATGGCTGTGCTCACGCGTGGCAAAATTGGGCAGGTCGGAACACCGGATACGATTTACCGATATCCGCTGACGGCGTATGTCGCGCGCTTCATTGGCGAGACGAACATCATTCCCGGCCAGGCCCTCGAGTCGCGCGATGGCTTCACGATGGTCCAGACCGCAGTAGGTCCGCTGGTAGGCCGCGTCACAGATCCCGCATGGACGCCCTTGAGTGGCGAAGCGGTGCGGCTTTCTGTTAGACCCGAAGCGTGGCGCTTGCACAAAGACACGGGCGACAATCCGGTCGCTGGCACCATTGTCGAACGCAGCTACCTCGGCCAGCGCATCCAGTATTGGATCGAGACCGAAGCGGGTCGGCAACAAGTGGTCGAGATGAACCCGCATATCATTCACGTCCCTGGCGAAGACCATGTCATTCTGCACGCGCGGCATGACGATGTGGTGGTCTTGAAACCTTGAGCGGCACCGCATGAAGATCCGCGCCTGCATCATATTCGGCTTGCTGGCTGCGATCGTCGCACTGCCTCTGACGATGCGACGCAAAACGGCGACGACGAGTTCGCGCAATGCCGACGACCGCCTGGTGATTTTAAGCCCGCACAACGAATCGATCCGCAACGAGTTCGGCGAGGCCTTTGCGAAATATTGGAAAGGCAAAACCGGCCGATCGATCTACATCGATTGGCGGACACCCGGGGGCACATCGGAGATCCGCATGGTGCTCGATGCGGGATTCAAAGCGGCGGAGGAAACGCATCGTCAAGGCATCGGCGTCGATCTGTTTTTCGGTGGCGGTGAACCGGATTTCGGGGGCCAGGCCAAGAAGGGACGCTTGCAACGGCTCAAAGTATTCGACACGCAGCCCGCGCTGTTTGGCAAGGATGGACAAATTCCGGAAACATTCACCGGAGAACGATACTATCCACTCGATCATGTGTGGGTGGCGACCTGCATTTCGCAGTTCGGGATCTGCTTTAATCCCGACGTGCTCGAACGCCTGCATATTGAACGCCCCACCACCTGGCGCGACCTCGGCGATCCGCGGTATGCCGGAACCATCGCCTTGGCCGACCCGACGAAAAGCGGATCGGTGGCGCGTGCTTACGAACTGCTCCTACAGGGCGAAGTGCAGCGCAGCCTGGCGGTTCCAGGTGCCGAGCGAAATGCCGCGATCGATCATGGATGGACCGAGGGTTTGCAATTGATCCAACGCATGGCGGCGAACGCGCGTTACTTCACCGACAGCGCGTCGAAAATTCCGCAGGACGTCGGCCAAGGCAATGCGGCGGCGGGCATGTGCATCGACTTCTACGGCCGCTCGTATGCGGAGGAGTTGAAATCTAACAGCGGCAAGCCACGCGTCGTGTGGATTGCACCCATCGGCGGCACCACTTTGAGCGGCGATCCGGTGGGAGTGTTGAAAGGCGCCGAGCATCCCGAAGTCGCGCAGGCCTTTGTCGAATTCTGTCTCAGCTCCGCAGCGCAGACATTGTGGTTCGGCAAACCCGGCACCCCTGGCGGACCCGTTTCGCGCGCATTGCATCGCACGCCGGTTCGCCGTGACGCGTATCGCCCCGAGCTGCTTGCGAACTCTACGATGCCCAACGCACATCCCTATGAAGATCCCGGCAATTTCACCTATCAGCGCGATCTAACAGGTGCGGCATTCAACACCCTGCGTCAGCTCGTGAAGATCATGTGCATCGATTCGCACGAGGAAATGAAATCGGCCTGGCTCGCCATGCGTGAAGCCGGCATGCCCGCCGATGCGCTCGCCGTTTTCTCCGACGTGTCGATGGTCAACTACGCCGCCGCCGGCATCAAGGGCGATACTGTTCTCGATGGCAGCGACGCATTGAAAGCCGCCGCGCGCGCCGCGGATCTCGGTGAATCCTTCCGTGCGAACTATCGCAGGGCCGAAGCCATGGCGAAACAACACACTAAACCCTAGCGGCTCCGATGACTCTCAATCCACCGACGGTCATAGACCGCCGCTACAAGGCATAAATGAAACGCGGCACTGCCATTCTCGTTGCATTGATCACCACGGCGCTGTTCGCGGTGTTCTTTATCTATCCCGCGGGCATGGTGGTGAAGCAGGCTTTCGATGGAACCCGTACCGACGGCTCGCATTTCCTAACGCTGGAATTCTTCGGCGCGATTTTTGGAAATCCGATTTACCGCGAGGGTTTGTGGAATGCGTTCGCGCTTGGCATCGTGAGCACCCTGGCGACCTTGCTCATTGCGTTCCCGTTGGCGCTTGTGGGGCATCGCTATGATTTCTTCGGCAAGCCCGCGCTCGGCGTGCTGGTGCTCGCGCCGATGATCCTGCCGCCCTTTGTCGGCGCGGTCGGCATCAAGCAAATGCTCGGCGTCACCGGCGCGTTCAACATGGCGCTGATCAAGCTCGGCCTCATGCATGCCAACGCGCCCTATGACTGGCTCGCCCATGGCCGCTTCGCCGGGATCGTGCTGATGAACGCGCTGCACCTCTATCCGATCCTCTACATGAACATCGCCGCCGCGCTGGCGAATCTCGATCCGGCGATGGAGCAGGCGGCGGAAAACCTCGGCTGCCCACCATGGAAACGCTTCTTCCGCGTTACCCTGCCGCTTGCCATGCCGGGTGTGTTTGCGGGTGCATCCATCGTCTTTATCTGGGCCTTCACCGAACTGGGTGTGCCGCTCGTGTTCGACTATGCGCGCGTGGCTCCGGTGCAAATTTTCGATGGCTTGAAGGGCCTCGATCATAATCCCATTCCCTACGCTCTAACAGCCGTTTTGCTCGTGGTCGCCGCGGCGGTGTTCGCCTTGTCCAAGATTTTCATGGGACGCTCGCCGCTCGGCACCGCACCGCGTCCGAAGAGCCGCTCGTCATCGCTGAAAGTGCATGGCTGGAGGTCGGCGGCTTGTGTGGCGTTTTTCGCGCTCGTGTTTTTTCTCGCGACCATTCCACACATCGGCGTGTTGCTGCTGTCGATCGCGGGACGTTGGTATGAGACGATCATTCCCGAGGACTTGACGATGCGTCACTACATCGAAGCACTCGGCAATGGCCTGGTCGTGCCATCGATTCAAAACAGCCTGATGTATGCGGGCTGTGCCACCATCGTCGCATTGATCATCGGACTCTCGGTGGCATGGGTCGTCGTGCGGTCCGATCTGAAATTCCGCAACGCGCTCGATGCGGTGGTGATGCTGCCGCTCGCGGTGCCAGGGCTTGTGATGGCCTTCGGTTACCTCTCGTTATCGCAGGAAGGAAAGCCGTTTCATTTTCTCGTCGGACCCGGTGGCAATCCGTTTCTCCTGATCGTCATCGCCTACGCGGTCCGCAGGCTTCCCTACATCGTGCGTTCGGCGGTGGCGGGATTGCAGCAAAGCAACCCGGTGCTTGAGGAAGCCGCGCGCTCACTCGGCGCGACGCCATTGCGGGCCTTGGGAAAAATCGCGATCCCACTCATCGGCGCCAACCTGGCCGCGGGTTGCATCCTGGCCTTTGCGTTTGCGATGCTCGAAGTCAGCGACAGCCTGATCCTCGCCCAACAGGCGCAGCATTATCCGATCACCAAAGCGATTTATACGTTGCTGAGCACCCTTGGCAACGGCACTGAACTCGCCGCTGCGCTCGGAGTTTGGGCGATGGTGTTTTTGTCGGTTGCCATCATGGGGGCTGCCATTCTCGGCGGGAAAAGAGGCGGGTTGTTTAAGGTGTAGTCAAGGAGCGTGGGCATCTTGCCCACCACACGCGTGAAATGAAGTGGGCGGGACGCCCACGCTCCTTGATTAGAACTTCCGGCTCAACGAGCGCGAACCGGGGTCGCCGAAACGCCAGGGTAGTTCAACCGCTTTCGAAATTCCGATTCGTTCACCCGTTTGAATCACCGCTGGTTCACCTGTTTCAATCGAGTGTTCTTTCCGGTCGAGAAAGGTCATGCCGTGAACCATTCCGTCGATGCCGAGCGCTTTGGTCAACCTCCCCGGACCCGCTCCCAAGAGATGGTCTGTGATGCCTGGACGGCGCTTTCGCATTTTCCCGATGCCTTCCAATGGTTCAATGGCCCGGAACAGCACGAAGCCCTCTGCGTCCCCACCCTTCACAAGAATATTAAACAGCCAATGGACACCGTAGTTTAAATACACGTAGGCATCGCCGGGACGGTGCGTCTCGACGAAGTGTCGCGCGCTCGGGCGGCTCCAGGTATGGCATGCGGGATCATCGAGCGAGAGATAGGCTTCCGTTTCCACGATGCGGCCGACACAACCTTTCCAGCGGAAGTGCGCGCCGATCAGTTCGCGGGCGCATTGAATTGGATTGCGTTCGAAGAAGGTGGCGTCGATTCGATCCATCACAAGCATCGGTTCCACAAGGAGTTGGGACGGCAACTAAAAAATCCACAATCCTTCTTGAATTTAAAAGGCAATGAGGTATGTAATATGGCTTCAAAAAATCTATCATGCCATGACCTTTCAACCCATCTCGACAGCAGGCATCCGCGTCTCTCCCCCAGAAACATCCACTCGCCGTCATTCGACGGGATCGTGTCACTACACGGAGGCATGGAACGCCTTCTTTGCGATGGCCTCAATGATGAAAAGCCGGCGTTCGAAAGCACCCGACGAGCCTGAAAAACTGCCACGTGTCTGGAACTGCCCGCATGGGTGAGTTGGAACGCGGAATTCATTCCGCTTGATGTGGAGAGCGGACGCCTACGTCCGCTCATTTGAAGGGACGCAGGCGTCCCTTCTCCGTATCACTCCACCGTCACGCTCTTCGCGAGATTGCGCGGCTGGTCGATTTCGCAGCCTCTCAAACGCGCGACGTGATAGGCGAAAATTTGCAGCGCCACGACCGCAGGGATTGTCGCTATCAATGGGTGGCAACGCGGGATTGTGATATAATCGTCCATGCACTCGGCGGTTTCATGGTCGCCCTCGGTCACAACACCAAGAATGCGGGCTCCCCGCGCGCGACATTCCTCAATGTTGCCAAGCGTCTTGTCCTTGCCCGGGATGTCACAGGCCAGTGCGATAATCGGCGTACCTTTTTGAAGCAGCGCGATTGGTCCATGTTTGAGCTCCGCCGCATGGTAGCCCTCGGCGTGAATGTAGGAAATTTCCTTCAACTTCAACGCGCCTTCGAGAGCCACGGGATACATTGGTCCGCGGCCGATGAAGAAAGCATGCTCGTTCTCCGTGTATTCGGCGGCTATCTTGGCAATGCGGTCGTTCTGTTGAATGACCTTTTCGACGAGCTTGGGAATGGTTTCGATTTCGAGAGCGAGCTTGATCCCGGACTCCCGTGAAAAGCGCCTGCCCCGGCCGAGTTTGAGAGCCATCATCAACAACACCGCAACTTGGCAGGTGAAGGCCTTGGTTGATGCGACGGAGATTTCCGGACCCGCGTGAAGATAGACTCCCCTGCCCGTTTCACGCGCAATGGTTGAGCCGACAACATTGCAAAGGCTCATCACGAAGGCCCCCTTCTGATTCGCCTCGCGTACGGCTGCCAGAGTATCGGCGGTTTCACCGGACTGCGAAATGGCGACCACCAAATCGCGGCTGCCCAAAATGGGATTCCGATAGCGGAACTCCGCCGCTTGCTGGACCTCCGCATGAATGTCCGCGAGATCTTCAAAGGCATATTCACCCACCAAGCCGGCATGCAGCGAAGTGCCGCAACCAACGAGCACCACACGGTCGAGCTCGGCCAGTTCGCGCGGTGAGGTGCCCATTCCAGCAAGTACAGACGAACCGATGTTGAAATCGAGACGTCCACGGATCGCATTGCCCAAGGCATCCGGCTGCTCATGGATTTCCTTGAGCATGAAATGTTCATAGCCACCCTTTTCGGCAGCCGCGGCGTCGAGTCCGAGTTGTGCAATTTCGCGGGTCACGCGGCAGTTGTGCAAATCGCGGATTTCCACCGAGTCGGCGGTGACGATCGCGATGTCGTTGTCGTCGAGATAAATGACGCGCTGGGTATGTGCCACGATCGCGGCAGCATCGGAGGCGATGATCGTTTCGCCCTCGCCCACGCCGATGACGATCGGACTGCCACGACGAGCGGTGATGATTTTATCCGGTTCCTGCGACGACAACACCGCGATGCCGAAGGTGCCTTCGACTTGTGAGAGCGCGTCGCAAATCGCCTGGAAAAGATCGCCCTTGTCACAGTCGCCAATCAGATGCGCAAGCACCTCGGTATCGGTCTCGGAATAAAAATGATGGCCCTTTCCCTCAAGCCGCGCGCGAATGCTGCGGTAGTTTTCGATGATGCCATTATGGACCAGCGCGATGTCGCCTGACTGATCGAGGTGCGGGTGCGCGTTGACTTCGGTTGGCGGGCCGTGTGTTGCCCAGCGGGTATGGGCGATGCCGGTTGACGCGCGTTGGAACAATTCGGGATCCCACTCGGCATGCGCACGCTCGGCCAACTTCGCGACTTTGCCCGGTGCCTTGGCGACCAGCAAACGGTCGCCATCCAAAATCGCAACGCCTGCGGAATCGTAGCCGCGGTATTCAAGGCGGCGCAGGCCGTTGATGAGCACGCTGGCCGCGTCCGCTTTTCCGATGTATCCGACGATGCCGCACATGATTTTTTAAGAGTCGAGAGTCTGAAAGTCTAAGGTCAAAAATCGAGAGAGATTGTCACGCGGTAATGTCGTGCTGCACAATTTCGCCCGGGCGAGTGGTCACATTAGGCCAGAGTTTTCGGCCGGGGTAAATGGAAGTGTTGATGCCGGTGTGAACTCCATCGGCGATGATCGCGCCGAACTTGCGACGGCCGGTGTCCACCAGCTTCCCATTTATCATGGTGCGGTGGTTTTTGCCGTCGTGCCGGAGATTGGAAGTCGTGGTGCCGGCTCCGAGGTTCACACCTTCTCCAAGGATCGAGTCGCCGATGTAGGAAAGATGGCCGACGTTCGAACGCGAAAGGATCACGCAGTTTTTGATTTCGACGGATTGGCCGATGTGGCAATTGTCGCCGATGCTCGTGTTGCCGCGGATGTAGCAGTTTGGACCGATCTTGCAATTCTCGCCGATCACCACATTTCCCTCAATGAAAACGCCGGGCAAAATGCGGCTGCCTTTGCCGAGATGCAGCACGCCCTCGATCACCGCGAGTGGATGCACTTCGCCTTCGATCACGCTTTCTGTTAGACCAGCGACGTAGAGTTCATTCGCGCGCAGCAAATCCCATGGATAGCGGATCTCGCCGGCGTCATCGAGCCATGCGCCCGCGAGCCGCCGATGTTCCCCAATCGGAATGTTACCGATCGGGAAATCATCGATGTCCCGGGTGAGCGAAAGCGGAAGGAAATCGGAGGATTCGGGCACCATGGTAACTTCTAACCGATTTCCTCGAGGATGGTTTTCGAAAAACGCTCGACCCATGATTTCACTGCCGCGGCTTCGCGGTGTTCGACCAGGACGCGGATCTTGTTCTCGGTGCCGGAGTAGCGGATCAAATGACGCCCGCTGTCGCCGAACTCGGCTGTCGCCGTTTCCATGAGCTTTTGCAACTTCGGCAACGAATCAAGCGGTGGCTTGGAGGCTACCGGCATGTTCTTGAGTTGGGTCGGATACTCGTGCATCACCGCTGCCAGTTCGGCAACAGTCTTTCCACCTTCGCGCATCAGACGCAAAACCTGCAAGGCGCTGAGAATACCATCGCCCGTGGTGACGTGGTCGCCGAAAATCAGATGCCCGGAATTTTCGCCACCGAACGAGTAGCCGTTCTTCCGCATGCATTCGATCACGCTGCGGTCACCGACGGCCGTGGTCTCGACGCGGATGCCATGGCTTTTCATGGCTTCGATCAGCCCGAGATTGCTCATGACCGTTGCGACCAAGGTATCGTGTTTCAATTTCCCCTGCTGCTTCAGACCCAATGCGCACAGTGCCAGCACACGATCACCGGTGATCACCTGCCCTGATGCATCCGTGAAAATCACACGGTCCGCATCGCCATCGAACGAGATCCCGAGATCGGCCCCATGCTTGCGCACCAACTCGCCGGCATTTTCGGGATGAAGCGCGCCGCAGCCGTCGTTGATGTTCAGGCCGTCGGGCTGATTACCGGTCGTGATGACTTCGGCTCCCAGTTCCTTGAAGATGAGCGGAGCGATGAAATAGGCGGCGCCGTGCCCGCAATCGATCACGATTTTTAGGCCATGCAGCGAAATGTTGTCGGCGGTGTGCTTCGCGAACTCGATGTAACGGCCGCGCGCGTCATCGATCCGATAAGCCTTGCCGATCTGCCCCGATGGCAAGGGCGCGGCCTCAGGCTCGTCGCCCATGATGTGGCGCTCGATCAGGGACTCCAAGGCATCCGACAGCTTGTAGCCATCGGGTCCAAAAATTTTCAGGCCGTTGTCTTCGTACGGATTGTGCGAGGCCGTGATCATGATGCCGGCCGCCGCACCCATCGATTTCGTCAAATGCGCAACCGCCGGTGTGGGTAGCGGGCCGACCAGAAACACATCCATCCCCATCGACACCAGGCCGCTGGTCAGTGCCGTCTCGAGCATGTAGCCGGAAATGCGGGTGTCTTTGCCGATCAGCACCCGGTTGCGCGTCGGGCCGGCTTCCGAGCGCAGGACATTGGCCACCGCCTTGCCGGTCCGCAGCGCGACCTCTGCGGTGATCGGAAATTCGTTCACGCGTCCGCGGATGCCGTCAGTTCCAAATAATTTCATGGTTCTTTCGAAGGACTGGAAAACGGAGATTTGTTCAAAAAAATATGAACCTATCAAGCCAAATCAAACGCCCAGCACTGCCCTGAAAATGCGCCCGGGCGAGCGTTTGAGGAAGCGCTTCGCCAGCGATTCGAACTCGTCTGAAAGGTCTGTCAGGTGGACCTCGAGCTCACCCTCGCCGCCTCCTCGCTGGAGTAAATCCAGCCGGGCGAGTTCCTTTTTCAAATGCTCGGCGCAGGTCGTCGCCGAGTCCACCAAACGAACGCTTGAAGGGAGTATTTGACGCAGCACCGGAATCAACAAAGGGTAATGCGTGCAAGCCAGTAATAATGTATCTATTCCTTTTTCTATCAACGGATTAAGATAACTCTCCAACACTTGCTTGGTTGCCGGATGGTCGATCCAATCCTCCTCCACCAACGGCACCAGCAAAGGAGTCGCTTGGCCATGAATGAGCAGGCCGGTTTTCCGCAAAGCCAAGGCGTGTTGGTAGGCGTGTGAGCGGATCGTCCCCCGGGTCGCGATGATCCCAATCCGCGTCGCGTCGGGACAGGCGAGCGCCGCCTCCACCCCCGGTTCGATGACCCCGATGATCGGCACGCGATACTGATCCAGCAATTGCGGCAAGGCGTGGGCCGTCGCCGTATTGCAGGCGACGACGATCGCCTTCACCCCTTTCGAGAGCAGGAAGCGTACGTCCTCGTCAGCGAAATGCCGGATGGTTTCCGGGCTCTTCGATCCGTAAGGCAGGCGGGCGGTGTCTCCCAGATAGAGGATGTTTTCCGCAGGCAAAAGCTCTTGTACCGCGCGGACCACGGTCAATCCCCCAACCCCGGAGTCGAATATCCCAAGCGGCGCGCCATTCACTGGACGGAGCTTGAACGGATCAACGGACGCGCCAAGCCGAATGTGCGCGGTTCACCACCAAGAACCCACGACAAGGGAGAAACGACACACTACGAATCCAGATTCGGAAGAAATTAAACCACAGATGAAGAGGATTGACACAGATAATGATCAATCGAGAAGAGTCAGGTTGGGTAAATGGTAGCGTATACAGCAAAAATCGGAAGCGGGCGTTTCTGATAAGGTCTGGAGCATCGCTCACGTGTTTTCCCTGCTTGTCTAACAGAGCGGGGCATGCTCGGATGGGGGATGAAGATTGCGGAATTTGTCACGATTGCTGGTGTGATTGCGCTTGGGTTGTCGGCTTTCTTCCTGTTTACGAAGAACCCGGCTGAAATATTTGGCCCCTTTACGATCGCGTCTTCAATCATCGTTGGGGCGGGCGTCCTCGCGTGCAGCCAGCGCGATTAATTTTTCGGGATTCAAACTGTACCACTACCCAAAAATCCTCTTCATCTGTGTAAATCCTCTTTATCTGTGGTTAGCTTCTTTTTCACCACAGCCCGAATTTGCCGTAGGCCATGATGTAGAGGCCCATCGTGAAATTGGCGACCGCGTGCATGACCACGCAGGCCCCGAGATTTTTGCTCCACACGCACAGCAAATACGTGAGCGAGCCGTAAACGAAGGCCGCCGGACGATCGACCGCAGCATGGGCGGAAACGAACAGCCCGGTCACCACCAAATACGACAGCCAGCGGTGGCGGCCAAACGGTTGCTTCCAGAAGTCGCCATCCCAATCGCACAAGAAACGCATCAGAAAGCCTCGCCACAAAATTTCTTCGGTAAACGCGACCACCACGGCCGCCCGGAAGAAGCGCAAGGTCAGCGAGGCCCAATATGCCGCGGGATTGTGGAAAATCCCGGGGTCGAAGCCCTCATCGCGCGCCGCCACGCCGAAGAATTCCAACAGCCCGGTGGTCTTTCCTGTTAGATGCCAGGCATCGTAAAGCGTGGTCGGCAACAACCAGATGCCGATCCCTAACAGCCCGAACACCAAACCGATCGCCGACCATTTCCACGACCAGTTGAAGGTGTAGAATTTTCGGAAGGACCATAACGCCGCGAAGGTTGCGAACGCCTGGATGGGATAAACGATTTGCGCGGGATCGCGCCGCCACCACGGAGCGTCCGGATGCTTCCACTCTAACAGACCGGTCGCCAGCGCGGAGACCAGCATGAAGGCCAGGAAAATAGCGAACGGCACGACATGGGCCCGTGTCAGCCGCTCGGGATCCTGAACCTGCGGCTGAGCGTTCATGGCGATCTTCAGAGCCCGCCCACGAAGCGTTCCATCCTGTCCGTCGCGGTGCGGATGTCGTCGAAGGCCGTCGCATAACAGCAGCGCAAAAACCCTTCACCGGAAGGCCCGAACGCACTTCCCGGCACGCAGGCAACACTCTCGGCTTCGAGCAGTTTCATCGCGAAATCCTTGCTCGACAGCCCGGTCTTGCGGATGTCCGGAAACACGTAGAACGCACCACCCGGCGTGTGGCAGTCGAGCCCAATCTCATTCAGCCGCTTCACCAGGAAATCACGCCGCTGATGATAGGCGTCGCGCATTTTGATCATCGATGGCTGGCCGTGTTCCAATGCTTCGATCGCCGCGTTCTGGCTCATGATCGGCGCGCACAGCATCGCGTATTGATGGATCTTCATCATCGCCTCGATGATCGGCTGCGGCGCGCAGGCATAACCCAGGCGGAAGCCGGTCATCGCGAAGGCCTTGGAAAATCCATGCAGCAAAATCGTGCGCTCCTTCATCCCCGGCAGCGAAGCGATCGACAGATGCGGCTCCTCGTGGTCATAGCGGAGCTCGCTGTAGATCTCGTCGGTCATCACGATCAAATCATGTTCGATCGCAAGCTTGGCGATGCCTTCAAGGTCGGAACGCGACGCGCAGGCACCGGTTGGGTTCGTCGGGAAATTGATGAACACCACCCGCGTTTTGGGAGTGATCGCCTTCGCCAGATTTTCCGGCTTCAGCGAAAAGCCATCCTCCTTGGTTGTCACCACTGGCACCGCCACGCCATGCGCCATGATGATGCTTGGGCTGTAGGAAACGTAACAGGGTTCGTGGAAAATCACCTCGTCACCCGGATTCAGCAAAGCGCGCAGGGCGATATCGATCGCCTCCGACACACCAACCGTCACCAGCACCTCGCGGGTGGGATCGTAGCCGACGTGGAAGAAATTTTCGACGTAGCGGGAAATCGATTTGCGCAGCGAGAGCAGGCCGAGGTTCGAGGTGTAGGTCGTCTGGCCTTTTTCCAACGAATAAATCGCAGCCTCGCGGATATGCCACGGGGTCACGAAATCCGGCTCGCCGACACCCAGCGAAATCACATCGTCGCGGCCCTGAACCAATTCAAAAAAGTCCCGGATCCCGGAGCGTGGGATCGAAGCGACATTCGTGGCGATTTTCGCGGTGTAATCCATTCAAGCAGCGCCTTCGGGCGGGCGCGCATCTCAGCGGGACCAGCGGCAGGCGTCAAGAGGTTGATCGTGTGGAGGGTCGATCTTCGGTCAACCCATCTTCGCGGGGACGGATCCCTATCAATCCGGAAATCACCAGCTCGCAGTACGACGAACGATTGAGTTGTTCAACGAAAAAGGGGCGTCCATTTGCAGGCAATTCCCCAACGCCTTCAGTGTCGCCGATGTTGAATAGGGCCAGCTTGGTCCGTTCCACTGGCACTCATGGCCCTTCCCGCTTATCCGATCAGGCTGTCAGCCATGCGAGGAACAAGATCAAGACGATCAGCAAAAGTAGCCCGAACCGGGAAGCAAGGGTGGATCTCATGGGGGCGGGTTTCCTGTGAACATTGCGTGTGTATATGACGCGATTTCCCTAACAACCAAAAAGCCCCAACCTGTTGAGGTTGAGGCTTTTGAGAGTGGTTGCGGGAAGAGGATTTGAACCTCTGACCTTCAGGTTATGAGCCTGACGAGCTACCTGGCTGCTCCATCCCGCGATTTGAACCATGCGCCTTTCGGCGCGGGGCGGGATAATTAGGGGCGCTGCTTCAATTGGGCAAGGCAAAATTGGAGAAATGTGGCTGGGACGTCTCGTCCCAGTTCATTCATGCGTTGACGCGCGGTGGTGCACGTTTCGCTGGGACGAGACGTCCCAGCCACAGAACTTTTAACTTCTCCAATCAGCCTTTCCCTTTTTGAGTGCTAGGGATGATTGCATTGAGCGCCCACAGCACGATCCTTCCCGCTGCGGATTGGCGGGCGCGGGTGGAGCAGCATCGTCAGCGGGCGGAGCGCTTCACGCTTTCTGCAAGGAAACGACGGGACTTCGGGACGCCGCATCCGGTGGAGGATTTCTTGTTCCGTTACTACCCCTACCCCTTCGCGCTGTTGGAGAATTGGCAGCCGGGATACGGTGTCGCGTTGGAAATGAGTAGCGATGCTTTGCCGGACTTTGCAACGCGTCACTACTCGAGCCGCGACGGCTTGCTGTTCGCGGATCCGGCGCTCCTCACGACGAAAGAGCGGCTGCGTTTGCAATGGATCCTGGAATTGTTGGAAGCGACGCAGGACCGGGCTCCGAATTTCGCATGCCATGGCCTGCATGAGTGGGCGATGGTGTATCGCGGCAAGGACGTGCGGCATGATGGGATAGCGCCACTGCGATTGCCCCAGGGCGAGATTGACAGTCTGGTCGAGTCGCGTGCGATCTGTTGTTCGCACCATGACGCGTTCCGGTTTTTCGCAAAGGAATCCCGTCCGCTGAACCGCTTGCAACCGAGTTTGGAAAGCCGGCATCTGTTAGAGCAACCGGGATGCGTGCATGCCAACATGGATCTCTACAAATGGACGGCCAAATCGATGCCATGGGCGGGTTCGGATTTGCTGATGGATTGTTTCGAACTCGCGATGGAGCTGCGCGAACTCGACATGCGTGCCAGTCCCTACGATCTAACAGAATGGGGTTGCGAGCCGATCCGCATCGAAACGCCCGAAGGAAGGCGCGATTATGAAACCGAACAACGCCGCCTGGCTGTGATGGCGTTGCCGTTGAGGGAGCGCTTGATGATGACGCTCAAGCGAGTTTGCTAGTTTTCAGTATTCAGTTTTCAGGAAGAAAAAGAAGAGCCGAGTGATCAGTGGAAGAAGCTCTTCCTTTGATGTTCGATGTTTGATGTGCGATGTTCCTTCCCTCCCTCGGCCCTGAAAACTGAACACTGAAAACTAGCAACTTCTTCTCACACTCCTTGCCAGCGCAGCTTCTGCCGCAGCGCTTCGTAGAAGGAGCGGCCGTCGAGGCGGAGGAGATGGAAGGAGTGGCTGGCTTTTTTCACTTCGATCCAATCACCGGCTTCGATGCGTGTGCTGTCCCGGCCATCGACGGTGAAGAGCATGGGGACCTTGTCGCGATCCTGCGATGAAAGTTCTACCGTCGCGCTATCGGGCAACACGAGGGAGCGTTGGCTGAGGCTGTGCGGACAAATCGGTGTAATCACGAATACACCCGCACCGGGCGCAATGAGCGGGCCGCCCGCTGAGAGCGAATAGGCCGTGGAGCCGGTGGGTGTCGCCATGATGAGGCCGTCGGCGCGATAGTCGTTTAGCAATTCGCCATTTACCCGGGCTGACAGCAAGACGAGCCGACCGGTATCGCCGCGGGCAAGGGTTACCTCGTTGAGGGCAATGAAAAGTTCGGGTCGCTTGCCATGGCGATGGACCGTGGCCTCAAGCAGCGTGCGCACGCTCGTCGAGTATCTTCCTCCGGCAAGGGCGGCCGCAAAGATGTCGAGTTCGTTGTCGGTGCAACTTGTTAGAAATCCCAGCGTGCCGATGTTGATACCGGCCACAGGCTTCTCGAAATTTCCGAGCTTCGACAGCGCGTGCAGCATTGTGCCGTCGCCACCGAGGACCGCGGCGATGTCGACATGCTCCGCAAACGACGAGGCTGGCACTCCGCCCTCTTCCCCGGCAAGCCGCGCGCTGTCTTCGTCGAGCAGCACTTCGCAGCCGCGGGCCTGGAGGGCTTTGCGCAGGGCGTGAAGCGTCGGCAGGGAGCCGGGCTTATGGAGATTTACGAGAATTCCGACCTTCACGATAGCTTACTCTAACAATTGGCCGCTGAATGGCAAGCGCAGTCAGGGTTATCAGTTATTGGTTATTAGGGAATTCTTCCTGATAACCATTACCCGATAACTGAAAACTTGCCTGTCAGGCAATCGCCGTTTTTTTCGGCGCTACCACCAGCTTTTGGACGGTTGGGATGAGATCGTTCAACTCGTTGACGACGACGAATTCCGCGTCGTAGCACCAGGTGCCGAGCAACTCGATCAACGGGGCCCAGAACGACTTTCCGTTCGCATCCTTGCGATTGAAAATGACGACGGGCTTGCCGGCCATCGAGGGGTGGCCCTGCTGTTTGAAAATCATCAGGGCGATCATTTCCTGCACCGTTCCCGAACCGCCGGGGAAGATCACGAAAGCATCCGAGTGCTGGATCATGATTTCCATCCGCGTGTAGATGTCGGGCTTCAGCCAGAAGCTCGATAGGCCTTTGGGCAGGCCTTCCAGTTCGATGATGTGAGGCACGTTCGAGCCACCGGTCCAGCCACCCGCATCCACCGAGCCGCGGACGACTTCACCCATGATGCCGGAACTGCCCGCACCGGAGATGCAGCCGAGATTGTTTTCAGCGAGTTGTTTTCCGAACTCGTAGCCGTCGTGAAGATAGGCGGGATCCTCGATGGAGGCCGAGCAGAACACACAGACGCTTCCTTCGTGCGAGACTGGAAGCGGCGTATCGAAGGAACCCACGGTGCTGGTGCCGATCCGTTCGCGGTCCACCGACGGCACTCCATCGCGGCGGGCGGTCGCGAGCATTTCCAGGACCTCGTCGGCCGATCCGGCGCGTAACAGATAGTCCTCATGATTTTGCTTCACCGTGCCGAGCAAATTCAGGTGCTTGAGCAGAGCGAAAAAGCGATCCCATGAGCCGTCCGAATTGAGCAAAATAGTCGGCTTGCCTGAGAGATTCGCGTCGAGCGTTTGGTAACCGACGAAAATCGAAACCGCCTTGAACATGTCTTCGAGGGTGGCACCCGGCGTGAAGACGAAGGCGTCGGACTCGATGATTTTGCGCTCGATGTTCGAGAGCGAGATCCGCTGGTCGCCGTTGGAATTGTAGATATCCCAGCCCTTGCTGAAGAGGCTGTAGAGAAGGCGGGCGCGGATTTCGCGGTTCGGGTCTTTTTCACCGCGGACGGTTCCTGCAAGGCGGACTTTGGGCATTTGGTAATCGGGTGGAGGCGGACCATAGGCAATTTTCGTGCCGCAGCGCTACAATTTATCGCTTGGGCGGCCCAGGATCTGCATATTCTCCGCCATGGATCCTTTCATGCAAGCGGCGGTAGAAGAGGCCCGCCAAGGCCTGGCGGAGGGCGGCATCCCGATCGGCAGCGTCCTCGTCCACAACGGCAAAATCATCGGCCGCGGCCACAACCGGCGGGTCCAGAAGGGCAGCACCACCCTCCACGGCGAGATGGACGCCCTTGAAAATGCCGGCCGCCAGAGCGCGCAGGTCTACCGGGAGTCGGTCATTTACACCACCCTTTCCCCCTGCCCCATGTGCAGTGGCGCGATCCTGCTCTATGGAATCCCGAAAGTCGTGATTGGTGAAAATCAGACCTTCATGGGTGACGAGGAGCACCTGAAATCGCGGGGCGTGGAACTCGAGGTTGTCAACGATCCGGCCTGTGTTGACATGATGACCCGCTTCATTGCCGACAAGCCGGAGTTGTGGAACGAAGACATTGGCGAACCTTGACGATCCGGCGGGCTTGCTATTTCATGTCCGCCACAACGATGACTCTCTCAAAGGCCCTTCCCTTGGCTCTGCTGGCGACTGCGGGTATCGCCTGTGCCGCGCCGAAATTCGCGCTGATCCGGGTGAAGGACATTTATACGGCCCTCCCTTCCACCGCCGCGCTGCAGGCCGAGTTGAAGAAGGACCGGGACGAAATCATCAAGAACGAGCGCGCCGAACAGTTGCGCAAGATCATCGCCGAGCTTCAGGCCCTCCAAACCCAGCTCGCCGACAAGACCAATCCCCTGGACGAAGCCACCAGCAAGAAGCTCGCCCGGGCCTACGAGATCAAGCGCCAGGAAGCGCAAACACTGCAGCAGGAATTCGAGAGCTTCAAAACGGAGCAGGAGAAAGCGATCAACAAGAAGATGGTCGCCAGCATGCGGGCCTCGCTGGACCGGATTTCTGCCATATCCGGAAAAATTTCCAAGGAGCGTGGTTTCGAAGCTGTGTTCGACAGCAGCGGCGGCACCAACACCGACCTGCCCTTTGTCTTGTATAGCAAGGACGCCCCCGACCTAACTGCTGACGTGCAGGCCGCGTTGAAAGATACCGAGCCGCCGGCACCCGCTCAGGTACCTGCCCCCTCAAAATCTCCTGAACCGCCGAAAGCGGGTGCTTCCCGCTGAAAATCCGCTACTATTCCCCCCATGCCAACATTCAACGACCTGTTGCATAGCCAATTCGTCTGGGGCCTGGTGCTCGGACTGCTGATTACGGGCTTCATCTGGAAAGCCGGCTTTTCCGCAAGGCGCGCTGTGTTCAAGGAGCTCAAGCGCGTCGAAAGTGAGATGAAAAATCTCCAAAGCCATCTCAACACCCAGTTGAAGATCAATGCCAGTGGCAACGAATCGCTGCACACCGAGCTCGAGTCATTGCGGAAGCAAAACGAAACACTTCGCGTCAACAATGCGGCCTTGCAGCAAAAGCCCGGACGAGCAGAACAACGGACGCTGCACGTTCACGAGATCGCCATCCGCATCATGCGCGAACAGGCACCGGGCTTCGCACCCGCCTGGGAAAAAGCCCTGCGCCAAGGCGAGACAGAGGTCGATGCCGCCGAGTCAGGCCTTGCGAAATTGGTGCGGCGGGTGATTCCAGGTCTGGGTAATAGCAATGTTTCTCAGCCGACGCTGACGATCACGGAGGATCCGGAACAACGATAAGTTTGCTAGTTTTCAGTTTTCAGTTTTCAGGGAAGAGAGGAAGTGCCGAGTGATCAGTCAGCAGTGATCAGTGGAAGAGTTCTCACAATCGGCGTAGAACAAGCGCAATAACGTCCCCTATTCTTCCTGAAAACTGAATACTGAACACTAGCAAACTTTTTAGTCCAAATACGGATTATGCATCGCCTCTTCCCCAATTGTTGTTCCAGGTCCGTGGCCGGGATACACTTTGGTGGTGGCCGGCAAGATCATCAGATGCTTTGCTATCCCATCTAACAGTTGATTCATATTTCCCCCGGGCAAATCGGCGCGGCCGATGGAGCCTGCGAACAAGGTGTCGCCCGAGAATAGGAGCTCATGGTCGCGCAGATAAAACGTGACGCTGTCGGTGGAATGACCCGGCACATGCGCCATGACAATTTCGAGACCTGCGAGCTTCAAAGGCTCTTTCATTTGAAACAGGCGATCGACCTGATAGGGCGTGATGGAAATCGGCAAACCCCAGCCGCGGGCCGCGCTTTCGAGGGTGAGCTCCGTTGAGTATGCGGCAAAGGCATGGAGCTTGGCACCGTTCGCACGCAGCGCGGCGGCATCCTCGACGTGATCGTAGTGCTGGTGGGTCAGCAGCACATCATCCACGCGCACGCCTTTTTGCGCGAGCCATTGGGAAACGCCGTTAGGCGCGTCGATGAGGAGATTGCCGTCGGGCGTTTCGATCAGATAGCCATTGGTCTGAACGAAGCCGCCCGTATAGCTGGAGATTTTCATGATGAGGGATGATGAAAACAAAACGCCCCGTCCGGAATGAACGGGGCGTTTGGAATGAAAACAGGTCTTGCGGAAAATCAGACCTTTCTGCCGCGGAGCGACAGAAGAAGCATGAAGGCACCGAACACCAGCAGGACGATGCCCCAGGAGATGTTGATGTTATGATCGAGCGATTTCTTGTAGATTTCACTGCCTTTGGTGGCGACACCAAAACCCGTGAGGATCAGTCCGAAGAGCGTGAAGAGAATGCCAATTGGCAGGCGGAGATCGAAGTTCATGATATGATGGATTTTGGAGTTACCAGAAATAGATGTTCAGGGCCACGGCCACCAGCAGCACCACGCTGCCAACAACGGCAGGGCGTTTCCAAACTGGTTCGTTTTCTTCCTTGATCTTGTCCGTCAGCGAATAAACCAAGCCTTTCAACTCGGCATCCGACTTGGTCCGCTTAGTGGCGAGGGAGACACCGATCGTGACGAAGAAGCAGAATGTCCATGCCACGATGGCGAGCCAGAAGTTCTGGGCCATGCTGGAGGTGAAGAAATGCTGGACACCCAGCCATCCGCCTTTGCTCTTCACGATGGTCGCGCCCGCAGCCACCGTTTCAGGATAAGTCAGGCCGTGGAAGATCATGGCACATATCGTTCCGGCAAGGAGGCCATAGAAGGCGCCGTGGCCCGTGGTCCGTTTCCAGAACATCCCTAACAGGAAGGTGGCGAACACCGGCGCGTTGACGAAGCCGAACACCAGTTGGAGGAAGTCCATGATGTTGTCCACGTTCTTCGCGATGTAGGCGAAGCCGATGGAAATCACGATGCCAGCCACCGTGGCGAACTTGGCCATCCACATGTAATGGGAATCGGAGCGGCCTTTGGCGATGTAGGATTGGTAGATGTCATAGGTCCACACCGTGTTGAATGCGGTGACGTTGCCCGCCATCCCGGACATGAAGGATGCCATCAGTGCGGTCAGCGCGAGTCCCAGCATCCCGGTCGGAAGATAGTGGGAAATCAGCGAGGGAATCACGAGGTTGTAATCGGTCGCACCCGTGACTCCGAGCGGAATACTATAGTTGGCGCCGGCCTTTGCCGCCAGGGCGAGTGCAATCATGCCAGGCAGGATGACGATGACGGGGAAAAGCATTTTCGGAATCGCGCCAATGATCGGTGTGCGGCGGGCATCACCCATGGTCTTGGCAGCCATGGCCCGCTGCACGACAAGGAAGTCCGTGCACCAGTAACCGAAGGAAAGGACAAAACCGAGTCCGAAGACCATGCCGAACCACTCAACACCCATCGGGTTGGCCTTGGCATCAGCCATGTATTTCCAAGAGTGGACGAAACTCTCCGCCGGCACCCCCTTTAAAGTCTCCGGAGACAAAGCCGATGGTATGCTTTTCATCAGGCCATCCCAGCCGCCGAGGTCGTTGAGGCCAATGATCACCAGCGGTGCGAAGCCGAGAACGATCAGGAAGAACTGAAGCACCTCGGTGTAGATCGCCGACGAAAGGCCGCCTTTGAGAACGTACGCGAGCACCACCACCGAAGACACCATCAGAGATACATTGTAGTCCCACTTGAGCAGCAGATGAAGCAACGCCGCGAGCGCGTGCAGTGAAGCTCCGGATGAAGCGACGGTCATCACGGCGAAGGAAATTGCATTCAAGCCGCGGGTCTTTTCGTCGAAGCGCAGTTTCAAATACTCCGGCACCGAGCGCGCCCGCGAGCCGTAGTAGAATGGCATCATGAACACCGCGAGGAAGATCATCGCCGGTATGGCCCCCACCCAATAGAAGTGGGAGGTCATGATTCCGTATTTCGCACCCGACGCTGCCATCCCGATCACTTCCTGCGCGCCAAGGTTGGCGGAGAGGAAAGCCAGGCCGGTGACCCAGAGAGGGATCGACCGGCCTGAGGTCAGGAAGTCCGATGCCGACTTCACATATTTTTTCAGCACGAATCCAATGCCGATGACGACGAGGATGTAAGCGCCTAGGATCGCATAATCCACCGCTTGAAGGTTGATCGTGGGCGCGGTGCTCACCTCAGCGGCGGCAAGGAATGATAGGGACGGAATGAATTGCATGGGTTCTAGAAATGAAGTCGGCTATTGGGAGCAAAGCCCACGGGCGATGCATATGGGAGTCGGTGATGCGGGAACTTATTCCGCGCCGAACTTGAAGATCATCGTGTGGGTGTAGTTCTCACCCGGACGCAGCACTGGCGACGGGAACTTGGGTTGGTTCGGCGAGTCCGGAAAGCCTTCGGTTTCCAGCGCCATGGCGGTGCGGTAGGCATAAGCGATCTTACCTTTGCCGACGGCTTTGCCATCGAGGAAGTTGCCGCCGTAGAATTGGACCGCGGGCTGATTGGTGGTGATTTCCAGGGTGCGGCCGCTCTTCGGGTCTTTCACCTTGGCGGCGAGGTGCATGGCATCGCCCTTCTTGAGAACCCATGCGTGGTCGTAACCACCGCCGAGTTTGAGCGCTTCGAAATCCTCACCCACGCGGTCGCCGATGGCGGTTGGCTTGGTGAAATCCATCGGCGTGCCTTTGACGGGGGCGATTTCACCGGTCGGGATCAGACCCTTGTCGGTTGGCAAATAGCTGTCGGCGTTTAGCATGACCAGGTGGTCATTGATCAAGCTGTTTTGGTCGCCGGAGAGGTTCCAATAAGTATGTTGGACAATGTTCAACACGGTCGGCGCGTCGGTGGTCGCCTTGGCTTCCCACTTGAGTTCGTTGTCGTCGTTGAGGCTGTAGGTCACATGGACTGTTAGATTTCCCGGATAACCTTCTTCACCGTCTTTCGAAACATAAGTGAATTCAACGCCGTCATCGGTCGCCTTGCCGGTCCAAAGCACTTTATCGAAGCCTTTGAGACCGCCGTGGAGCGCGCAGGGAATGCCGCCCGGATCGTTGTTGGTGGCGAGTTTATAGTCCTTGCCGTCGAGAGAAAATTTGCCGTCCTTGATGCGGTTGCCGAAACGTCCCACGGTGGCGCCGAAGTAAGACGTGTTCGTGAGCCAGCCGGCCAAGTCATCATAGCCATGAGTGAGTTCAGCCACTTTGCCGGACTTGTCGGGTGCCTGCAGGGAATGCAGGATCGCGCCATACTCGATCACTTGGGCCTTGAGTCCGTTTTTGTTGGTGAGGGTGAAAAGTTTCACCTCTTTGCCATCAGGCATTTTTCCGAAGGCCTCTTCTTTGACATTGCTCTCTTTCGCCATTGCCAAGTTGTTGTGGCAGGCAAGGAGGCCGATGGCCAGCGCGGAAATGATCAGGTGGGTTTGCTTCATACCCCCAAGGGTTTGGCGGATAATGCGAGTCCTGCCAAGTGCCAATTTACAGCCGATCCAAGCGTGACGAACTCGTCTCTTTCTGATATTTCAGCCCCGATGACAAATGATCCAGCGGCGCTAAAAATGTTAGAGGCGGTTTTGGCCGAATTCGGCTGCCAGACCGGCACCATCCACCGTGCCATCGGCGGCGATTCCCTCGAATTGGTCTGCCAAATTGGCGTGCCGGAGACCCTGATGGACAAGATTTCCCTAATCCCATTCGGGAAAGGAATCGCCGGCGCGGCCGCCGCAACACAGGCACCGGTGGAGCTCTGCAACCTCCAGCAGGACCTCGGGGGCGTCGCAAAAATCGGTGCACGCCAAACCGGCGTCGCGGGCTCGTTGGCCGTCCCGGTTTTCGACCCGTCCTCCGGCAAGGTTTCGGGCACGCTGGGCATCGGTAAATATGTGCCCTACGATTTCACCGATCCGGAAAAGCTCCGGTTAGAAGAAATCGCGGGAAACCTGGCAGTTCATTTCGCACAAAGCGAACTGGGGTGATTGACCACTTCCGCGAACTGATTAAACTGATGGCATGAACACGGAGGAATCAGCGCAAAAGATCCTCGACACGATGCTGGGGCACCTCGGGTTTCCTGCGAACATCGAGTTGCAGCAGACGCTTGATGGACCTTGTTTGCAAATCCACTCGGGCGAGAGCGAGGTTATCATCGGCAAGGATGGTGACCGTCTGGATGACTTGCAGTATCTGGTCAACCGGATCCTGCGCCGCCATTATCCCAAAGCGGACCGCGTGAAGGTGGACTGCGAGCACTTCCGCTCGATCCAGGAGGACCAGCTCCATCAGGAGGTGCAGGGCATCGCCGAACGTGTGAAAGCCACCGGCAAGCCTTTCCAAATGCGTCCCCTGAATGCCTACTACCGGCGCCTAGTCTATCATGTGCTTGAGGGCGACACAGGCGTCGTTTCGCACTCGCCTGAAGGCGACGACCGCCTCAAGCGCATCATGATTTCCGCGAAACAAGCACCCGCTTCATGAAACGATTTTTCTTCGATTGCGGAACCCGCGATATCACGGCATCCACTGGTCTTCTCGTCCTGCGTGTTCTAACAGGTTTGATGTTGCTGGTCGGACATGGCATTCCCAAAATCAAACACTATTCGACGTTGAAGGACATCTTCTACGTTCCGGATTTTCTTCCGCAGACCTGGGCACCGGCATGCTTGACGGCTTGCATCGGCGCTGAAGTCCTCGGCTCCGCGCTGGTGATTATCGGATTGGCCTCAAGACCCGCCGCATTCGTGGTGGGCTTCTGCATGGTCATCGCGGGATTCGGCATGCGCGGGCCCACGCCCTGGTTCGAAACCTTGCCGACGTTGGTGGAAAACAAAGAACTGCCGGTGGTCTATCTGATCACGATGATGTCGATCATCCTCGCCGGTGCCGGCGCGTTCTCGCTCGATGCCAACATTTTCCGCGAAAAACGAAGCCGCCGCTGGTGATATGCAATCCCACCGACTTGTCCTGCCTGGTGACTTGAATCACTATGGATTTCTCTTCGGAGGACGCTTGCTGGCATGGATCGATGAAGCATCGTGGATCGCCGCAAGTCTGGATTATCCACACTGCCAGTTCGTGACGGTCGCCATGGACACCGTCCAGTTTCGTCACAGCGTCCGAGATGGAACGATTTTAGGCATTTCCTGCACGCTGGAAAAAGAGGGAACAACCAGCGTGTCGTATCAGGTGAATGTCGTCGACGAACGCGCGGGCCCGGAGCCTATTTTTTCTACGCTCATCACCTTTGTCAGCGTCAATGACGAAGGTCACAAGCGGCCGATCCGTGGATAGCGCGATGGAACCGTCGATCCAATCCGTCGATATCGTTCTGCCGCTGGAGCGCTCCGAAGATGAAAGCGTCAGAGCGGCGGCGGCGGCGGAGAAGCTTGGCATCGGCGTCAAACGCATCGGCGGAGTCAGACTGAGGAAGCATTCGATCGATGCCCGCCAGCGCGCGATCAAAGTGCAGTTGCGCCTGGATGTCGCGGTCGATGGCCCCCTGCCCGCCGATGATGTTCCGCATTGGTCGGTGCCGAAGCTGGAGAGTGGCGCAAAGCCTGTGATCATCATCGGCTGCGGTCCGGCGGGCATGTTCGCCGCGTTGAGATGTTTGGAAAGCGGCCGCAAGCCAATTCTGTTAGAGCGTGGCAAGGACGTGAGCGCACGGCGTTTCGACCTGGCCCCCCTCCTCCGCGAAGGCCGTGTGATCGAAGAGTCGAACTATTGTTTCGGTGAAGGCGGCGCAGGGACATTTTCCGATGGCAAGCTATACACCCGCGCCACCAAACGCGGACCCGTGGCCAAGGTTTATGAAGTCCTCGTTGCCCACGGCGCGCCGCATGAAATTCTAACAGACGCGCATCCGCATATCGGATCGAACCTGCTGCCCAACGTCGTGAAAGCCATCCGCGCTTCCATCCTCGCGGCAGGCGGTGAGGTTCGTTTCCAGACCAAGGTTGTGGATTTTCTCACATCTGGAGACCACATCCGTGGCGTTGTGACCGCGGCCGGCGATGAAATTCTCGCGGACTCGGTCATTCTCGCAACGGGACATTCCGCGCGGGACATCTATCGATTGATGGCATCGCGTGGGATACTCATGGAAGCCAAGGCTTTCGCGATTGGGTTCCGGATCGAGCATCCGCAATCGCTCGTGGATGAGTGCCAATACCACCTGCACCCCGGACAGGAACGCCCTCATCTGCTGCCTGCGGCCCGCTATCGGCTTGCGACGAAAATCCGCGGGCGGGGCGTGCATTCGTTTTGCATGTGCCCGGGCGGTTGGATCGTTCCCGCCTCGACTGAAAATGATGAGGTCGTCGTCAACGGCATGAGCCTGTCGCGCCGCGATTCGCCCTTCGCAAACTCCGGGATGGTCGTCACCATCGAACCGGAAGATACCCGCCTGTATGAAAAAGAGCACGGCATCCTCGCTGGGCTCGCCTTTCAAAAACAACTGGAACGCGCGGCAAAATCGGCGGGCGGTGGCGGCCAGGTCGCACCCGGGCAACGCGTGAACGACTATCTAACAGGAAAAATTTCCTCAACCTTGCCGGCAACCAGCTATTTTCCAGGCAGCATCCCGGCACCCTTGCATGAAATGCTGCCAAGCGCGATGACCAGCCGGATGCGGGAAGGCCTTCATCTCTTCGGCCGGCAAATTCCGAGGTATCTAACAGAAGACGCGTTGTTGCTCGGCTTCGAAACCCGGACCAGTTCCCCCGTCCGCATTCCGCGGCGGGAAGACACTCTGGAACATCCCGAAATCGCCGGACTCTTCCCCTGTGGTGAAGGCGCTGGTTATGCCGGCGGCATTGTCAGCGCCGCCCTCGACGGGCTTCGCGTCGCCGACGCGGCGTGTGGGAGAAGAAGTTGATGGTCTATGGTTGATAGTTGATGGAAAGACGAGCTCTTCCTCTGGCTATCAACTATCAGCTATCAGCTATCAACTATCAACTATCAACCTCTTCAATACTGGTAGTTCAGATAGAAATTGAACTGGCCGCCCTTGTTCGCCTCTGAATCCGGCGATGAAACCGGCACGGCATAGTCGATCGCCAGCGGCAGCGGACTGATCGGCAATTTCAACCGGACACCGAGGCCCACATCGCTGTAAACTTGGCTGGGACTGATGTCCCAACTGCCGGCATTGACGAAACCTGTATCGTAGAAAACCGCGGCGCGGACCGATTCGATGATCGGAACCGTGTATTCAGTGGAGATATAGCCCAGCGACTGTCCGCCATAGACTTCGTTGGTGAGTTCCTTGCTATCGCGCGGACCAACGTCGCGGAATTTGAAGCCGCGCAAGGTTCTGCCGCCACCCAGGAACAAGCGTTCGAAGACTGGAACATCTCCGTTGCCGATGCTGTCAACAAAGGCAAGTTCGCCACTGACCGAAAGAATCGAGTCCCATTTCAAATTCCAATACTGCTGGCCTTGGGCCGAAAATGTGAGGGTATCGACGTCGCCGCCGAGGATCGAACCAGCGGCCGTCAATCCAATGTCGATGCGATGCCCCTTGCGGGCCAGCACGCTGCTGTCGCGGCTGTCATGGACATAGTTCACTGCGAGCGCACTGCGGATGAAGTCGCCGCCGATGCGGCTGTCCGCCAACTGCGACATGTCACCGAGGCCACCGTAATCGCTGGAGTCGACCGTGGAATCGATCGACACCTGTTCGATGCGGTACTCACCCTTGATCGAACCTCTCTTGCCAAGCGGCTTGCGCAGGGAGACTGCTCCACCGGCATTGGTTTGGTCGTAGAAGTCGCTGAAATAGCTGGACTGCTTGTAGAACAATTCGGTGCCGAGCGCGAGCTGCTGGTCCATGAACCATGGCTCGACGAGTGACATCGAGAATTCCGAATGCTGGGCTCCAATGCGGAGGCTCGACGAAAAGCGCTGGCCGCCACCGGTGAAACTCCATGGGTTGAAGAGATCGAAGTTCGATTGCTCCAGCGTGACGAAACCGACGATGCTGTCGACCGAACTGAAACCGAGGCCGACGCCGACCGAGCCGGTGGCCTTTTCCTCGACGAGGATATTGACATCGCGGTAGCCCGAGCCGCCCGGCGAACCGGTGGCCTGAACTTCGCTGAAGTATTGCAAGTTATCGAGGCGGGTCTTGGTGGTCTCCAACTCGACGGTGTTGAACATTTCACCCGGCTTGAGAGGAACTTCGCGGCGGATCACCTTGTCCTTGGTCTTGGTGTTGCCGGCGATGTTCACCCGGCCAACCCGGAAGCGCGAGCCTTCGGTGATATGATAGGTGATGCTCACCTTGTTGGGCCCAGCATCGCGGATGTCAGGGCTCACCAATGCATCCGCATATCCCCGCGATCCGTAAAAGCTGCGGATCGTGTTGATGTCATTGCGCATCTTCTTCGACGAATAGGCGTCATTGCCATTCAACGTGAGCGATGGGTAAAGTTCTTCCGGCTTGAACACCGTCATGTGGCCGAAGCCAACACCCGCAACGGTATATTTGTCGCCTTCGCTGATCGGGATCACCAGATCCACACGGCCGTCGCTGACAGGCTCGCGGCGGATGCCTGGGCTGCTGACACGCAGGTAGCCCTTGCTGCGATAGTAGTCGAGAACGGCATCCAGATCCTCATCCAGTTGGTTCGATTGAATACGGCCGGACTTGGTGAGCCATGAGAGCCAGCTCTTTTCCTTCGTCTTCATCTCCTTGCGGAGTTCAGGTGTGGTGAAGACATTGTTGCCTTCGAAACGGATCTTCCGGATCTCGTTCTTGCCACCTTCGTCGATGACAAAGATCAAATCCGAGTGGCCCGGCAACGCGGAGGCCTGGACGCGGTGAGTCACCGAGACATCGGAATAGCCGTAGCCTAGATAGTATTTCTCGATATTGCGCCGGGCTTCCAAAATCTGTTCGTCGCTGAGAGTGGCGCCGGACTTCAACTTGGATTCCTTCGCCAATTTCACATCCGTGAAAGCGTTATTGCCCGCGAAGCCCACCGCATCGATCGGTTTGCGGGTGCCGATTTCAGCGATCAATTTCACTCCGCCACCGCTGGGTTCGGCGAGGAAGCGCACGTCCTCCACCAAACCCGAGCCGTAGAGCGACTTGATGTCGTTGTCCAAAATCTCCGAGCGATAGGGCGTCCCTGCCTTGGAGGTCATCAGGTTCCGCAAGCGGGCTTCATCGACGGTTTTGACCCCGGTGTATTTGATTTCGACCGATGAAATATTCTTACCCTCGAAGTCCTGGGCATGCAGGCCGCCGGCCAGGGCGACCATGGCGAAGGATGTTAGGGCTGCGAACTGGCCGAGACCATTGGGCATGAGGACGGAAGGAGCTTTGGGAAAACGCATGCAGAAAGTAGTGGTTGCGCTATCAAGCCCGTCCGACGCCCGTTTCGTCAAGGTCAACTTTTCCTAAGGGTTCTCCCGCTGCCGAAATCCTTGCCCGCCCCCCTTTCCTCCACTACATCCCCCGCGTGCTGACGATTCACAAGCTTACGAAGACCCTTGGCGGCCGGACCCTCCTCCGCGAGGCGGAAATGTCCATCAACTGGGGGGAACGCGTTGCCTTGGTCGGCCCTAACGGAGCCGGCAAGTCCACCCTTTTCCGCATGATCCTCGACGAGGACTCGCCCGATGAAGGCGTCATCGAACGCGACGAATACTCGATCACCGGCTATCTGCCCCAGGAGGCCGGGGAGCCCACCGACGAGACAATCATCGAGATCGCGATGGGAATCACCCCCGAAATGATCGGGCTGCTGCGGACGATCCGCGAACACGAGGCAACAGGCGATCTCTCGCATCCGGATTTCGCGAAGGCACAGGACCAGTTCACCGCCCTCAACGGCTATCAGTTGGAACCGAAGGCGAAAAAGATCCTGCACGGACTCGGCTTCAAAACCGATGACTTCCACAAGCCCGCCCGCGAGTATTCCGGTGGCTGGGTAATGCGCGCGCACCTGGCCCGCCTGCTTACCATGGAGCCGGACCTGTTGATGCTCGACGAGCCGACCAACCACCTCGACTTGATTTCCCTGCTCTGGCTCCAGCGCTACCTGTTGAATTATTCGGGCGCGATCCTGATGATTTCGCATGACCGCGACTTCATGGATACGCTGATAGAGACGGTCATTGAAATCGATCCCGACGCCGCGGCTCTCAACTCATACACCGGCAACTACACGTCCTTTCTCGACCAACGCGAAAAGCGCTACGACCAGCAGGTGCAGGCCTATCGCAACCAGCAGAAGGAAATCGAGCACGTCCAGGAATTCATCGACCGCTTCCGGCAAGTTGGTTCAAAGGCCGCGCAGGTGCAGTCGCGCATCAAGTCGCTGGAGAAACTGGTGCGCATCGAAAAACCGCGGACACCGAGAAAACCATTCAAGTTCAATTTCCCCCAACCCCCGCGCTCGAACCAGAAGGTCATCGAACTGGCAAAAGTTTCACAGGCCTATGGCGAGAAGCGGATTTACAAGGACCTCGACCTCGTCATCGAACGCGGCGATCGCGTGGTCCTCGTCGGTCCAAACGGCGCCGGCAAGTCGACCCTGCTCAAGATTTTGGCAGGCACACTCCCGATCGATGGCGGCAAGCGTGAACCCGGCTACGCGACCAAGATCGGTTATTACTCACAGCATCGGTCCGAAACTCTCAACGAAGACAACACCGTTCTCGAAGAAGTCCTGGGCGCCTGCACCACCTTGCGTGACGAAGAAGCGCGCTCGATCCTCGGCTCCTTCCTGTTCCGCCGCACCGATGTCGAGAAGCGCTGCGGGATTCTCTCCGGTGGTGAAAAATCGCGGCTCAACCTGGTGAAGTTCCTCGTCGATCCGCCGAACCTCCTGCTCATGGACGAGCCGACGACCCACCTTGATATTCTATCGATCGATTCGCTCGTGCAGGCATTGAAAAACTACGAAGGCACGCTCGTGTTCATTTCCCACGACGTCCACTTCATCCGCACGCTGGCTGAGACAACCCTGCACATCAACAACGGCGTCGTCACCCGCTACACCGGCGGCTACGATTACTTCATCGAAAAGAGCGGCCTGAACGACGACCGGAGTGCTGTGACTGCGTAGGGAGAGGTTGATGGTTGATGGTTGATGGTTGAGAGTGAAGAACGTGGCTGGGACGTCTCGTCCCAGGCGTCAGCTGGCGAGAGAGCAGGGACGAGACGTCCCAGCTACGATTGATATATGATCACTTTCGGAAGACGATGTGCCCGCCCTCGACATCTGCCTGGATCACGTCGCCCTCGACGAATTTTCCATCGAGCACATCGAGGCTGAGCGGGTCGAGTAGCGAGTGCTGGATGGCGCGCTTGAGCGGCCTTGCACCGTAAATGGGGTCGTAGCCCTGGTTTCCCAGAAACTCCTTCGCCGTTTCTGTTAGAGCGAGGCCCAGCCCCTGCTTTGCAAGCCGCTGGCGGACGCGGGACAGTTGGAGGTCGACTATGGTTGTGATTTCATCGCGCGCCAGGCGGTCGAAGATGATGATCTCGTCGATCCGGTTCAGGAACTCGGGCCGGAAATGGCCACGCAAGGCTTCGGACACCTTGGCCTCGCGCTGTTCGGCGTTCTCCTCGTGGAGGATGTATTGCGAACCGATGTTCGATGTCATGATCAACACCGTGTTCCTGAAATCGACCGTGCGGCCCTGGCCATCGGTGATGCGGCCATCGTCGAGGACCTGCAGCAGGACGTTGAAGACATCGGGATGCGCCTTTTCGATTTCGTCGAACAATACCACGGAGTATGGTTTGCGTCGTACTTGCTCGCTGAGCTGGCCACCCTGGTCGTAACCCACATATCCCGGCGGCGCGCCGATGAGACGCGAGACGCTGTGTTTTTCCATGTATTCCGACATGTCGATGCGGACCATCGCGTTCTCGTCATCGAACAGAAACTCCGCGAGCGCCTTGGACAGTTCGGTTTTGCCAACTCCCGTGGGGCCCAGGAAAATAAAGGATCCGATCGGCCGGTTCTCATCCTGCAAGCCGGCACGCGCGCGGCGAACGGCGTTGGACACCGCCTGGATCGCCTTCTTCTGTCCAACCACGCGGGCACCCAGCCGCTGCTCCATGGAAACAAGCTTCTGCTTCTCACCCTCCTGCAGGCGGTTCACGGGAATGCCGGTCCACGATGAGACGATGCGCGCAATGTCCTCTTCGGTAACCTCCTCCTTGAGCAAGGCGCCTTCGGTTTGCAGCGAATCCAGTTGCTTCTTGGCAGCCTCAAGCTCGCGATGCACCTCCGGCAAATCCCCATACGTGATTTGCGAGGCACGGGTGAGATCGCCGATCCGTTGCGCACGTTCGGCCTCGCCCTTGAGTTGCTCGGCTTTTTCCTGCGCCGCCCGGACCAGATCGATGATCGACTTCTCGTTGCGCCAGCGGGCCATCAAGCCCGACGATTTCTCGCGAAGATCCGCCTGCTCTTCCTTCACCTTGTCGAGCCGCGCCGCCGATGCCTTGTCGGTTTCCTTTTCGAGCGCCTTCTTCTCCATTTCCAATTGCAGGATCTGGCGCTCAAGCACGTCGATCTCCGTCGGCATCGAATCGAGCTCGATCTTCAACCGCGACGCCGCTTCATCCATGAGATCCACGGCCTTGTCCGGCAGGAAACGTCCTGAGATATAACGATCAGACAATGTCGCCGCCGCAACCAGCGCGCCGTCCTGGATGCGCACGCCGTGGTGAACTTCATAGCGTTCCTTGAGCCCGCGCAAAATGGCGATCGCATCCTCCACCGACGGCTCGCCCACCATCACCGGTTGAAAGCGGCGTTCGAGCGCGGCGTCCTTCTCGATATACTTCCGATACTCGTCGAGCGTGGTCGCGCCGATGGTCCGCAGTTCGCCGCGGGCAAGCTGCGGCTTGAGCAGATTCGAGGCATCCACCGCGCCTTCGCTGGCTCCGGCGCCTACGATCGTATGCAACTCGTCGATGAACAAAATGATGCGGCCTTCCGAGTCGGTCACCTCTTTCAAAAATGCCTTGAGCCGCTCCTCGAACTCGCCACGGAATTTCGCGCCCGCCAACATGCCGCCGAGGTCCATCGAAATGATGCGCTTGTCCTTCATCGATTCCGGCACGTCGCCTGAAACGATCCGCCGGGCGAGGCCTTCGACGATGGCGGACTTGCCGACGCCGGGTTCTCCAATCAGCACCGGATTGTTTTTCGTCCGCCGCGACAGGACTTGCAGCACGCGCCGGATCTCCTCGTCGCGGCCGATGACGGGGTCGATTTTCCCATCCCGCGCGCGGGCTGTTAGATCGGTGCCGTATTTTTCAAGAGTCTGGTATTTGCCCTCGGGATTGTCGTCGGTGGCCTTCTGCGAGCCGCGGACTTCCTTGATGGCGGCGCGGGCCTTGGCTTCGGTGAGACCGGCTTCCTTGAGCAACTTGCCGGCGGGCGAATCGCCATGCAGCGAACCTAACAGAAAATGTTCGACGCTCAGGAAATCGTCGCCAAGCGATTCGCGGACCGAGTCGGCCGAATCCAGTGTCGCCCGCAAACCGACGCTGATCTGCGGTTGGGTGGAAGCACCCTGCACGCTGGGTTCGCGGGCCAGAGACGCGGCGACCAAAGCTTTGAGGCGCGCGACATCGACGCCCGCGCGTTGTAGAATCGGCGTGGCGATACCGCCCTCCTGTTGGAGGAGCGCCATCAAAACATGCGCGCTCTTGAGCTCGGCGTGCGCGGATTTCGAAGCAATGCTTTGCGCCGACTGCAATGCCTCCTGGAGCTTTTGCGTGAGTTTATCGAGTCCCATGTGAGTGGGAAATTCTAGACTGACAAATCCGCGCTTGCAACGGGCCTCACCGATTTTTCTGCGAGGCCGGGTTCGGTGGTGTTAGAGTGCCACCTGCAGTCCACTATTTTCCCTGCGCGCGCGGACTAACGTCGGCGGGATCCGCCGTTGACCCGGGATCCTCGCCATAGAAGCTCTTGATGTAGCCGTATTCAACGATGGTATCCTGCCAAGGTGCCAATATGTTGGGATCCGGGAACACCCGGCTGGCAATGGCCAGCCACTCCTCGGCTTTCACGAGATCCTGCGCCTCGTAAGCCAGCGAGGCCTGAGCATAGTAATAATAAGGCGAGTCATCGAGGAAATCGTATTTTTCCGACAAAATCACCGCTTCGTCGTGAAGTCCGAGCTTGATCTTGCACAGCATCAGCTTGTATTCGCTCAAACGGCCCAATGCCATTGCCTGTGGATCGTTCGGGGGCAGCAACTTCAGAATCTTGTCATACAGATCCGCGGCCTTCTTCCATTCCTTGGTCACAAAGTAGATCTCTGCGATGTTGAACTCGAGGCTCGGATTGTCCTTCGAATAGCTTTCGGCCTTTTCGAAATCCTTCAACGCCTTGTCGAAGGCGCGGAATTCCACATAGCAACTCCCGCGGATGTTATAAATTTCCGGGCTGTCATCGAAAATTTTCGAGGCCTTTGCAATTTCGTCGAGCGTTTCGAACACCCGTTTTTGTTGGAACAGGCGGTTCGCTTCCGTCAGGTGCTTGACAAACTCGTTTCGGTTTTCCTCGGGAAGATTGAGGAAGGCCTGCTGGTTCGGGAGCAAGGGTTTCGCAGGCGCTTCCGGCTTGCTGACATTGGCCGCCGCCTCGTCTTGGGCCACGGCGGAAACGAGGGTCAACAACAGGGCGGCTAGGACTTTGGCTTTCATACGCGTTCGGTGAAACCAAAGCTAAACACCGGCAGCCCGGACCGCAAGCTGTCGTTCTATGCGATTTTTCCTTTGGCCAATCGGCCCAGTCGGATGTTTCCTAGCGCACATCCATGAAGGTCGGCATCGCCCAAATCAACGCGGTCATCGGGGACTTCCCTGGCAACGTGAAACGCATTCTCGCCGCTTATCGGGAATGCCTCGATGTCGGCGCGGACATCGTCCTCACTCCCGAGTTGGCGCTCGTCGGCTATCCCCCGCGCGATCTCGTTTTCAAATCCCAGTTCGTCCCCAAATGCCTGCAGGCCCTCGACTACCTGGCGGGCGAAATCGGCGACGTTCCCCTGCTGGTCGGCTATGTCGATCTTTGCGCTGCCGCGCTGCCCGGCAAACCCTTCCGCAATGCGGCCGGATGGCTTGAGGGCGGCGAGATCCGGCACCGCATTTGGAAAACCCTGCTGCCGACCTACGACGTGTTCGACGAACGCCGCTATTTCGAACCGGGTCAGTCTTGCGAGCCGATCGTTTGGAAGCAATGGCGCATCGGTGTGACCATTTGCGAAGACATCTGGACTGAGGACTACCTGCAGCGTCCGCTCTACGACCGCGACCCCGCGGAGGAACTCACGGCGAAAGGGATCGACCTGTTGTTCAATCTCAGCGCATCCCCGTTTCATCTCGGCAAGGCCGGCGTCCGGCGCGATCTGTTGGGAACCGTCGCGCGGCAAGCGAAGGTGCCGGTCGTTTATTGCAATGCCATCGGCGGACAGGACCAACTCGTGTTCGATGGCAATTCGCTGGTCGTGACCCCTGATGGAAATACGACAGCGCAGTTGCCCGCTTTTTCCGAGGCCACTTTGGTCATCGATCCCTTTGCGTCCACCTCAGCACAGGAAATTTCCGACGAACCCGAAGCCGCCCAACTCTACCAGGCGCTGGTTCTCGGAGTCCGCGATTACGCGACCAAATGCGGATTCACGGGCGTCTGCCTGGGTCTCAGCGGCGGCATCGACTCGGCCCTCACCGCAGTGATCGCGGCCGACGCGCTCGGCCCCGCAAACGTCCATGGCCTGACCATGCCCAGCCCATATTCTTCCGGAGGCAGCGTCGATGACTCGGTCGCGCTCGCTAAAAATATCGGCATCCACTGCGACACGGTGCCCATCGGCAACACCTTCGAAACCATCAAGGCCAGCTTGCGGCCGCTCTTCGCCGGTAAAGCCGAGGACCTCACCGAAGAAAACATCCAGGCCCGCATCCGCGGCGTTTTCCTGATGGCACTCTCTAACAAGGAGGGCTACCTGCTGCTGACCACCGGCAACAAGAGCGAACTGGCGGTCGGCTATTGCACAATCTACGGCGACATGTGCGGCGGCCTCGCGGTCATTTCCGACCTTCCGAAAATCCGCGTATACGAGGTCTCGCGATGGATCAACCGCGACCGCGAAATCATCCCCTGGAACACCATCGACAAACCCCCGAGCGCGGAACTCCGGCCTGACCAGAAGGATCAGGATACCCTGCCCCCTTACGAAATTCTCGACGCCATCCTGGAACTCTACGTCGAGCGTCATTTGTCGTCGGACGAAATCATCGCCCGCGGTTTCGACGAGGCGACGGTGCGATGGATCCAGCGCCGCGTCGATCTCAACGAATGGAAGCGCCACCAAGCCGCCCCGGGCCTGCGGGTGACCTCAAAAGCCTTCGGGATCGGCCGGCGGATGCCGATCGTCCAAAAATTCGTCGGCTAGGTCGTTTAGATCTCGTAAATTGCGCTAACCAGCAAATCCGCCTTTTCCTCGACCATTTTCAGGGCTACTTCGACCCCGCCACATGACATTGGATGACGCTTGCAAGATCCTCGGACTCGCTCCGGACGAAGATCCGCGTCCACACCTGGCCGAGTTCCAGAACGCACGCGACCACATCGCGGCGATGGTCCGCAGCGCACCGAATGAAGTTCTGGCGGATCGTTATCAAAAAGGCCTGAGCGAATTCGACCGGGCCCTCGCGGTCGTGCAGGGAATTGAGCCGGCGGAAGTGCCGGAAATCACCTCGAAGCCGAAGCCGGTTGAGCCGGTTGTCGTGATCCCGCCCCCTGCAAAGACGCGGGTGATCGGTGTGGTTCCGCCCCGCTCGGAACCCAGTGCAGCAGTGGCAGTTGTCGAACCGCCAGCCGCCGAAATGGAGCCTGAGAAACGGAAGGGCCGCGCCTTGTCGTATTTCGCGTGGTTCGTCATCCTCTTCCTCGGTGCGACCGGCGGTGGCTGGCTGTATGTCCAAACCGAGCAAACCAAACGCGACCAGCGGCGGATCCGTGTCGCATTTTTGGAACGCCAAAGTTCGGTCTATCTCGAAAACCGCCGCTGGCAGGACGCGGCCGCCAATTTCGACGAGATGGAAAAACTTTCGCCCGGCTCCGAAATCGTCCGCCGCGGCCGCCGCAGCATCGAGGCGGGCATGGCTGAGGAACAAACGCAGTTCGTCGGCTACTGGACCGGCCAGGCGCTCGCGGAATTGGAGGCTGGCCGTCTCGATGAAGCGGTCGCGGCCGCCAAACAAGTGCTGGATAAATTTCCGGGTGAAAAGGAGGCCAGCTCCATCATGGCCCGCATCACGGCCGCGCGCAGCAACCAGTCCCGCATCGCCGCCCTCGCCACTGCCCGGGACGCGCTGTCGCGGAAGGATTGGAACGCCGCCGTCACTTCCGCCCGCAACATCCTCGCGACCTCCCCCGACGATCCGGACGCCAAGGCCATCCTCGCCGATGGCACCGCAGGCATGGCCAAAGCCGCCGCCGATCTCGAGCGGGCCAATGATTTACTCCAAAAGGCAATCGCCAAGGACCAGGGGCAGTTCGACCAGGAGATCCTGGACTGGCTGCGTGAGGCCGCCGCTCTGGCACCGGGAAATACGGAGATTGCCGCGCGCCTGGAGAAATTTGCCAGCTACGCCCGCACCCTCCATGTGCCTGGTGATTTCGCCACTCCCGCCGAGGCTTTGGCAAACGCCCACGACCGCGATCGCATCGTCCTGGCAGCGGGCGCGTGGAAAGGACCTCTCGTCATCAACGCCGCTGTCGAACTTCAAGGCGCTGGCTCTGCCACCGTGAAAGTCGAATGTCCGCCCGAAAACGGCAGCGCCATCACTATCGGCCCACGCGCAAAGGGCGCGCGGGTAAGCGGCATTACTTTCCGCCACGAATCCTTCGCGGTTGGCAGTGACCGGTACTCCGTTGCCTTGGTTCGTGGTGGCATCGTGACTTTTGCCGATTGCCACTTCATGGAAGCCAGCGGCCATGGACTGGCCGTCATCGAAGGTGGCCAGGCGACCGTCACCCGCAGCCGCTTTGCCGACAACGGTTGGGATGGGATCGCGGCCTTTGGTCATGGCGTAACCCTGGAAGTCAACGACAGCGAGGCCCTGAACAATTTCGAGCACGGCATCGAATCCTGGGATGGTGCCGCCGTCATCCTTTCCAACAACCGCTGCGAGGGCAACAGCCGCAACGGTATTCACGCCGACAACGGCCTCGCCTCCGCCACCATCGAAAACAACCAGCTCGTTGCCAACCGCGAGTTCGGTCTCGTGCTCGACAGCGCCAGCAGCGGCAACATCAGCGGCAATGTCGCCCGCTCCAATCTGTTAGGCGGCTTCGTTATCCGACTCGCGGCCAAGTCCCTCAAAGTGACCGGCAACCAAGCCACCCTCAACCAAGGTTCCGGCCTGATCCTCGAACGCGGCCTCGATGCCTCAGCCTTTGCCTCCAACACCGTGTCGAAAAACACCGGCCAACAAATTCTCTCCGGCGCGAACCTCAACCCACCCGCCGAAACTCCCGTCGATACCACGCAAGCTCCAAAGGCCACTATCGTGATTGATCCCGATCCGGTGTCCGAAGAGCCGCACTGAGGAGCCTTCAATTCGAAAAGGAGCGTCGACATGTTGTCGACTGAGGACTGCCGACATGCTGTCGGCAGTGAAGACGACGGACGGAATGTCCGCCGCACCCAGCGTTCAGAATGAACGCGCTCCTAACTCAGACGACATTCGGGTCAGGTTTCGCATTTCAA
>JANMJQ010000219.1:0-3328 GCA_031371445.1 Akkermansiaceae bacterium | reverse complement strand
ATCGGTCGGCTTCAGGTTCACGCGGACTTCATTGGACAACACCAACTGCGTGATGCCGAGATCGCCGGCTGTCTTGCGGCTTCTAACAGTTCCAGCTTTGCCGAAATTGGTATACGCGAAGGATTGCAGGGCGCGTGCCGCAGGAGCTTCCACGGTCTTGCCGCGCGACTCTTCGAACAGGGCCGCAAGGTCCTTGGTGGCGTTTTCAGGTTCTTCCTTGGTGGTCAGAACGAGATGGTAGCCGGGCGCCTCCCAGAATTTTTTGAATGCGGCGTGGCAGTTTTCGACGGTGATCAATTCGAGTGCCTTCTTCGCCAGATCAAGATCGGTTTCCGGCGACGAATACACGCTCTTGTCACCGACGGCGCCAATGATCTCCTTGGCGATTCCATCCGATCGCCGCGTGGCCTTTTCCTTCACGTTCTGTTGATAGGCATTGAGATAATTCGATTTTGCCTCGGCCAATTCCGCTTCCGTGAACCCATAGTCCATGACCCGCCGGAATTCCTGTTCAATGATCGGCACCACCTCCTGCCAGCGATCACCCGCTGCGGTCACGTCGATGGATCCCAGCTCAAGGTAATCGAACATCTCGCTGTTGGAAGCGGAGCCGGACGCGACAGGGGAGTTTTCGATTTTTGAAAGTCTCTCAAAGCGGCGGCTCAAAATCGACTGCGCGATGTCCAGCACCATGTCCTCCGCACGCGTCGCTGCGGTGTCGGCTTGCTTTTTGTTAGGCCGCACCAACATCAGCGAGACATCGGTCGAAGAGACCTCCTTGTCGGCGAAGACCGATGTTTCAAGGCCCTCCGCTTGTTTGATCGGCCCCATGTCAGGATCTTTGCCTGGATCCGCGGGGTTGGTCATCGAGGCGAAGGTGGCCTCGATCTTGGCCTTCATTTCATCGGGCTTGATGTCGCCGACTGCGACGAAGGTCATCCGCTGCGGCACATAGAAGCGTGAATAGTAATCGGTGAAGCGTTCGCGCGGCGCGGACTTGATCACGTCCTCCTGACCGATCGGAAAGCGCCGTGTCACCAGCGAGTCTGGAAGCAGCTTGGCGAATTGCTTTTCCATCAGGCGTTCGGAAACCGTGTCGCGGCTGCTTTTTTCCGAGAGGATCACGCCGCGTTCGTTTTCGATTTCCTCCTTGGCCAACAGCGCGCCGTCACCGAAATCGCGCATCACCGAAAAGCCGAGATCCGTGGTGGCTTGCGAGAGGTCGGGCAGGTCGAGCATGTAAACCGTCTCATCAAAGGACGTGTAGGCATTGACGTGCGCGCCGAAGCCGATGCCGAGACGCTGCATTTTTGGGATCAGTTCGGAGGCTTTGAAATTTTTCGAGCCGTTGAAAACCATGTGTTCGAGGAAGTGTGCGACGCCTTGTTGGTCATCCGCTTCCATGAGCGAGCCCGAGGCGATGTGGAGGCGAATCGACAGGCGTTTCGGCGGTTCGGAGTTCGGGAAAATGATGTAGCGGAAACCGTTGGGCAGGGTTCCGTAGGTCGCCATGGTGTCGGGGGGGATGTCTGATCTTGCCTGTGGCCAAGGGCTTGCGGTCGTTGATGGGGCCGCGGGATTCGCACTGGGTTTGGCCTCGGGTTGTGGATTTTTCGGGGATTCCCCGGATTCGCCGGGGAGGGGGGCGGGTGGGGTTCCGCGCGGGTCCGGACGGGCGCTGAAATCCTCGAGCGTGGCCGGCGTTGGGGCGGCCAGGGGTGAGCTTCTCGAACGGAGCGAAAACACCATGGCCGTCACGGCCAGAACCAATACCATCACGAACGGCGAAGCCTTCTGCATGCCGCCAGCGTGGGAGAGCCGCCGCCAGTTTGGCAACGCCGAAAGGATGGGCGGAGGCTCATTTCAGCAGACCCCGGTCGGACGAATTTCTGAAAACGGGATTGCAATCCGCTTTCTCGCATGGTGTTTTCCGCCCGGCCTCCGGGTCACTGTGCGCGCGTGGCGGAATTGGTAGACGCGCTAGATTCAGGTTCTAGTGGGGGCAACCCTGTTCAGGTTCGAGTCCTGTCGCGCGCACCATCTCATTCTCAATGAGTCCCGCAAATGCTGCGGGACTTTTTTTTGTTAGAGGTAATCTCGTTGGGCCATCGTGATGCCCTCGAGCTGTTAGAATGGCGTCATTCCAGCCCTGTTTTCCGGACAAGGGTCCAGGGGTTTCAGCAAGGCTCGGGGGCAGCGTCGAGGCCATGCTGCCAATGTCCAGTCCGTGGCGGGTGGTTATGGTCGCTCCGACGGCTGCGAAACTTTTGGAAAACAATGCGATCATTCTCAACTTGAACGAGCCTTGTGCGATCAAGGATACGTCATGGATCAAGCCGGGCACGGTGTTGCGCGATCTCTCGCTGACCACCGAAGGAGCCAAGCAGACCATCGACTATTGCTCGGCCCACCACATTGGCTACATGATCTTCGATGCGGGATGGTATGGTCCCGAAAAGAATCCGGAATCCGATTCAACCAAGACGAACCTCGACCCCGCCCGCTCGAAAGGACCCTTCGATCTGCCGAAGCAATCATCTATTCGCACCCGCAGGCCGCGGGGCCGCACGTGTCGCATTGCGGCGGTCAAACCGAAACTTTTCACCGGAAAAACGCCACTTCTTTTAGGGTCAGGCGCCGGCATTTTCCCGCGGGCAAGTCGCCCAAAGCCAATGCCCCGATCCGTTCGCGGTGCAACGACATCACCCGGTTGCCGACGGCATGGAACATCCGCTTCACCTGGTGATAACGGCCCTCGTGGATCGTGACGATCGCCTCGCGTGGCCCGACAATCTCCAAACCCGCCGGACGGGTGGTAAGGTCTTCGTACGCGAAATACATGCCCCGCGCGAATGCCTCCGCGGTGTCCGGTGAAATTTCATCGACGGTTGTCACGCGATACACCTTCGCGATTTCCTCCACGGGTTCGGTGATTCGCTTTGACCAGTTGCCGTCGTTGGTGAGCAGCAACAAACCGGTGCTCGCGCGATCCAATCGTCCCGCCAGATGCAAATCCTTGCGCAAGGCTTCATCGATCAACTCCATCACCGTCGGATGCTCGCGGTCTTCGGTCGCGCTCAAGTAACCCGCGGGCTTGTGAAGCATCAGATAAAGCACTTCCTCGCCTTGCAGGATTTTTCCATCCAACTCGATCCGCGTGAATCTGCCGATCTCGCGCAAGCCGTCTGTTTCAATCTCGCCATCCACCAGCACGCGTCTTTCAGCTAGTGCGTCACGCATCGCACGACCTGGCAATTGTCCGCGTTTTGTTAGAAATCGGTCGAGGCGCATGGGGGTAGGAAAGACGAAAATCTCTCAAAAAGAAGCC
>JANMJQ010000214.1:0-2137 GCA_031371445.1 Akkermansiaceae bacterium | reverse complement strand
GCCTGCGGGAGGCTGTTGCGGGTTTTGAATGGCTTTTGCATGGATGGTGGTGGTTTGGATTCCGTCAGCATCTGCTAGATAACCTTCGGCTGCCGGAATGTCCCCACTGTCCAATCGCTTTTGCAATGTCGCCAGCGATTTTCGAAAAAAGAAGAGAAGCGGAAGAAATTTCCCCCGCTCCTTGTCTCTCAGCATTTCAGCATTTCAGCATTTCAGCTTTTCAGCTTTTCAGCTTTTACCGTTCCCGGTTTCCCAGGATCTCTAGCAGTCCGATAAATTCCGCACGACTTTCGTTACGGTCATCTTTGAGGCCGGGCGTTGCAAGGTTGCGGATTTGGGACCAGGTGAATTGTTTCGCTTCGTCCATGCCGCGCAGTTTCATGCCGAACAGCGCGACGGCTGAGGCGAAGGAGAAATCGCCATCACTTTCCTGCCAACGGATCGCCGGGCCTTTGACAACGGATTCCTGCAAGGAGCTGATGTCGCCCTCTGGGCTCTTGTGGCGCAGTTTGAGCGTCAGCCATTCATCGCTCGGTTCCGCGGCTGGCGCGATTTCCTGAACCTTATCCGCAGGCTTCTGATACTTGAGGGCGTCAATGCCTCCCGCGTTGGGTTGCGCCATGTCAGCAGGGACGATTTCATAAAACGCCGTGACCGTATGGCCTGCGCCGATATCACCCGCATCCACCTTGTCGTTGTTGAAATCCTCGTTACGAAGCACGCGATTGGCATAACCGATCAAACGATACGATCCGACTTTGCGGGGATTGAATTCGATTTGGATCTTCACGCCCTTCGCGATCGTGATGAGCGTGCCCGAGAGCCGTTGCAGGAAAACCTTCCGGCCTTCGCGGATGCTGTCGATGTAGTAGTGGTTGCCGTTTCCATCCTTGCTGATGGATTCCATGAGCGAGTCGTTGAGGTTGCCGGTGCCGAATCCGAGGACGCTGAGATAAATGTTAGCCGCGGCACGCTCCTTGACGAGTTCGACGAGTTGATTCGTATCGGTGATGCCAACATTGAAATCGCCGTCGGTGGCGAGGATGACACGGTTGACGCCGTTCTTGATGAAGTTCTCTTTCGCGATTTGATAGGCGCGTTTAATACCCGAGCCTCCGTTGGTCGAGCCACCGGCTTCCAATTTCGCGAGGGCTTCAAGAGCTTTGCTGCGGCCCGATTCCGTCATCTTGGTGGGTGGCAGAACGACGCCCTCGCTGCCTGCATAGACCACGTAGGAAACGCTGTCCCGCTCATCGAGTTGATGTAGGAGAAGTTTCAATGACTCTTTCACCAAGGGCAGTTTACTCGCGTCCTGCATCGAACCAGAGACATCGATGAGGAACACGAGATTGGAAACCGGCCGTTGCTCCGCGGAAATCTCGCGGCCCTTGATGCCAACTTTCATGAGCAGGTGTTGCTCGTTCCATGGACAAGTCGCCAAGGTGCTGTGAACCGCAAAGGCCTTGTCATCAGCGGGCTTCGCATAGTTGTAATCGAAGGCATTGATACATTCCTCAATCCGCACGGCATCCGCCGGGATGCTTTGACCATCGCGAATGAAGCGCCGGATGTTGCTATAGGACGCGTTGTCAACATCGATGGAAAACGTGGACAACGGGTATTCGGTGGGATGTTTCCATGTTGGATCGACAAGTGCGCCGTAGCGTTCGGTGTTGGATTTTTGATCAGCGGGAATTTCGCTAAAATCGCCTTTGTTACGTGCCTCTGCCCAATCCGATTGAGGTGCTTTCTTTGCGCCCGCGCCCAAGCCATTGCCACTGCCACTGCCGAGGACCATGCCGCCGCTTTTGTCCTTTCCTGCAATTCTCGGTGAACCATCCCGTGCCAAAACCTCTTCTTCGGCGGGAGGAGCTGGCTGATTCATTGCGAGTGCCGATTCGGCAACCTTGGCGGGAGCGCTTGGAACGGCGGGGAGTTTGAGCTGGGTGCCAACACCCGGTATCGCGCTCGGTGCCGCTTCATCCTCATCAATCCCACCCTTTGAATAGAAGGAATCCTGACCTTTATAAATAATGCCTTTGGTTCTGACGATGGTGGCAAGCGCTTTTCGGTCTTCCTCGACTTTCTGCTCCTGCCCTGCCGTGTCACCGCCTCGGGCGAGCTTCATTTGCGCCAG
>JANMJQ010000205.1:0-16740 GCA_031371445.1 Akkermansiaceae bacterium | reverse complement strand
CTCGGCAAAACCCTCCGTGCCCAGCTCTCACTGCCAACGACGCTCCCCGCCTGCGTGCTCTACTTCAAAAACCAAATCCTTTCCCATCCAGAAACCGATACCGCATGAAGAAAAAACTTGAATGACTACATGCCTGTCCATTCGCGGTTCGCTTCCCTCACTTTTTCTTCTGATCGAACATCCAGCGGATCAGCGCGGGATCGTCGTAGGCGGGTTTCCAGGATTCGTGTTCGACGCCGGGATAGATGGTTACTTTGGGAGAGCCGCCGGCTTTTTTCAGGGCATCGATCATGTCGGTGGTGGCTGCGAGGGGGACGACCGGATCGGCCTCGCCGTGGAAGGCCCAGATCGGGACGTCTTTGAATTTTTGCGCCAGCTTCGGGTCGCCGCCTCCGCAGATGGGGATGGCGGCGGCGATTTTTTCGGGTGCGCGGCCGAGCATGTCCCAGGTTCCAAAGCCACCCATCGAAATGCCGGTGACGTAAAAGCGCTTGGGATCGACGGGATGGGATTTTGAAAAATCGGCCACGAGCGCAAGCAGGGCCTCGATGGTGGGATTCGGTTGATCGGCGGCTTTCAATCCGCGTTTGGCTTCATTGGGGTCCGCCCACCATTGGTTTGGCGGACATTGGGGGGCGATGAGAAAACAAGGCTCATGGATTTTTTCCGCGCCGTTGAGAATGGGCGTAACACCGTGCTTGAGATGACTGCTATTGTCGGTGCCGCGTTCGCCTGCGCCATGAAGGAAGAGCACAAGCGGATAGGTTTTTCCTGCTTCGGGTTTTTCGGGAACGGCGAGTCGATAGATGACTTTCGCTCCGCTTGGCGATGTCCAGGATTCCGCGGATAGGTCGGCTGCGTGGAGTGGTGTGATCAAGGAGAGAGCGAGGAGGATGGAGCGCATTGCCGAGTTCTTAGCCGCAAAAAGGCGCAATAAAACGCAAAAAGAAGAGGTGGAGGAAGAACGTTGAACTATGAAGATACGACAGGAGTGTCGTAACTCCTTAGGGCAAGACACGACAAGAGTGTCGTGGCTCCTTAATCCGGAAACACGATGGCGCGATGGCCGTCGATGATGGTGCGGTCGTGGACATGGTAGCGGATGCCTTTGGCCAGTGCGATGCGTTCGCAGTTGCGGCCGAGGCGGACCATGTCATTGGGGCTGTGGAAATGATGCACGCGTTCCACTTCCTGTTCGATGATCGGGCCGGCGTCGAGGTCGGGAGTGACATAGTGGCAGGTCGCGCCGATTAATTTCACGCCGCGCTCGTAAGCCTGCTTGTAAGGATTCGCACCGATGAAGGCAGGCAGGAAGCTGTGATGGATGTTGATGATGCGTCCGGCGAACTCGGCGCAGAAATCGTTGGGCAGGATCTGCATGAAGCGCGCGAGCACGATGAGCTCAACGTTTTCCCCAAGCACGAGTTCGCGGATGCGGCCAAAGCCATCGGCGCGTTTGCCGCCGTCCATGTCGATCTCGTGAAATGGAATGCCCGCCTGTTCCGCGACCGCGCGGCAGTTGGAACGGTTGCCGATGATCGACGTGATTTCGATGGGCAGTTCATCGAGCTCGGCGCGCCACAGGATTTCGTTCAGGCAATGGTCGGTCTTGGTGACGAGCACCGCCGTTTTCATGCGGTAGGGAAGATGGCGGAAATGCCAGGCCGCTTGCAGCGATCTGCCGAGCGTGCCGAAGCCATCGATGAAATCCTGCGCGTCGACATCGAGGTCGGCTGTTTCGATTTCCAGACGGGCGAAGAACTTGCCGCCGAGTTGGTCGGAAAATTGCGCGAACTCAAGGAGGTTGCCGCGATGCGAGGCCACGTAGCTGGCAACCTTGGCGACGATGCCCGGTTGGTCGCGGCAACTCAATTTCAGGATCAATCCGGGGCGGGACATGCGGCACACAAATTGTGCGGCCCGGAGTCCGCCGTCAATCAACGCCGCAAGGACGAGGCGTCGGTGAGTTGCGGCGTTGCTTTCACCGGAACTTCCTTGATCAGCACGGTTGGCTTGGCGGTGACAAACATCCCCGGCGAAAGGACGGTATCAAAATGGCTGGCACCGCGTGTGGAGAGATTGAGCAGCAAAGCCGAAAACAGCATGGTGGAGAATGCTCCCGCGATGCCCGCGAGCCACCAGCGATGGCTCCCTTGATGGGGGGCCTCCAAGCCCGGTTCAAGAATCACGGGCGGGGTCGCGCGGCGCGGCTGTGACGTTTCGCTGCGCGCAACGCTGGCAAAAGGTGACATGCTCCAACCCGCGAAATCCATGTCGTCGGCAGCCAGGGCCAAGTCGCTGGGGCGGGCCATGCTGCGGGTGATCGTGGTGGGCCCCACCATCGTCCTGATTACCATTTCATCGACGAAGCCCTCCCGTTCCATCTGCAATTGCGTCGATTCTGATTCGGTGCGGAGCGTCGGTAGCGGGCTGAGGAAGAGTGGCTGCATAGGCGTCTCGGAGGAATCGAACTAGCTTCTAGGCATAAAATCCGGAAACGTCAATTTCTAATGTTTCCTAACTAAATTCTCCCGGAGGGGCCGGCAGCGGGGAATTTCCTGTTAGATCCTACGAATGCTAGGTATTGCAATCACTTCCGATCCCGGCCAAATTGACGTATCGAAATGCCTGCAACGCCACCGGAGGACTCCTTACTGCTCATCCGTTGTCCATCGTGCGGGCAGCGGTTCAAGGTGGGTGAAGATTTGCGAAGCCGGACCGTCGAGTGCGGGGCTTGCGAGCACCGGTTCCGGATCAACGACGACGTCATCGTCCGTGGACGGAAATTTTATCCCGGCGAGCGCCAGGGCGTGTCCCTGAACCGCTTTCAACGGGTGCCCCTGCCGGGCGGGGAGAAAATGATCGGCATGCAGCCGATCCGCTATGCGAACACGCCGGATCCGGCACTGCTGGAGCCCGCCTCGCCGCAGCGTGTTCTCGCGGGTATCGGGGGGGTGATTGGGATGCTGATTACGGCACTGCTCCTGATGTTGGGGGGATCCAGTGGGGGAGTTCTCGACGGGATGATTTTTGAATACCGGTTGGTCATGGCGGGTTTTGCGAGTTTGCTGGGTATTGCCCTGTTGGTTTACGCCAACCCGCGTGCCCGGAAAAAATCGGCGTTTTTCGGGCTGCTTTTGGCATGCGGCGTGGTCGCTGTTCCCTTCTTTTTCAGATCCGGCTCTGTGCTGCCGCACTCGCGGCCCTCGGCAACGGTGGTGGCGGATGAGCCTGACAAGAAGGCCGATCCCGAACTGGCCGCAATCGAGGCTCGAATCGGAACCACCCCCCTGAATGCGGAAATCGAGCGTCTTGCGCGCGAAGGTTCGATCCGCCAGGCCGTGGGCATCTGGCTGCGGGGGATGAACGCCCCCAACCGCTATCTGGTCCGCGATTACTTGCTGCGGGTGTGCCGGGCCGACCCGGCTTCGCACGATTATCCGCGGGACGGCGGCGATCGTCTCTTCATTCTAACAGGAATCACGATCTCTCCTCAGGAAGTCGCTGCTTTCGCCGAGGCCTTGGGAAAAGTGGAGAAGGTTTATCCCGAGCTTTCGGTCATCGAAGTGCAGGTCAACAATGAGAATTTCGTGGAAGGGCAGATCGAAAAACTCTCCAACAAGGAGGACCCGGCATTTTACGACCTCAACAAGCGCGAACTTGAAAGCATCGATCTGCAACGGTCCAAACGGGCGGTGCAACGCCTGGCGGAAGCGCCGCCGAAATTGTATCGCGCGGACATCACCCGCAAGTTGATCACGCTACTGGGTGAAGAAGGAGTGGACTTCAAAGGCAACATTTGCGTGGCCCTGTCATCGTGGTCGGAACAACCGGGAGTCGCCGGCGAGGCGGCATTGGCCGAGGTGAAAAAGCTGGTGCAGCGCAACGAAACCGTCCCTCCGGAAATGATGGCTTTGGTGGTGAAGGAACGAAATCCGCAGATTATTCCGATCCTGGACGAGCTGTGGTTCAAGAATCCAATGGCCTGGGAAAACCTGTATGGCGATCTCGGTCCGGCCGCGGAGGATTCGTTGCTCAAGCGATTCCCCCAAACCGAGGGGACGATCCGCTATTCCGCGGTCAGGATCCTCGGGCGCATCGGCGGCAAGACCAGCATTCCGGTGCTTGATGAGGCCGCGCAGAAGGCGGACATCGAATTGCGGGTGCTGGTGGACCAGGCGAAAAAGGCGATCAACGGGCGGGCGGGCAACTGATCACGTGCGGCAAAAGACCGGCGCGGCGTGTGGCGATTTCCAACTTATCCACACTGGCATGGAAATCACCTTGCGGGACGTGTCGGTTTACACAACTTTCGGCTGCCTCTCGTTTCGCGCCAAGCTGGGATAATCCGGGGGGAGAATTCCAGCCGCGTGAGGCGGGGGGTCTCTCTGAAGAGGTTGAGTGTCGGATAATAAGGAGCCACGACACTCTTGTCGTGTCTTGGAGAAGAAGTTGAGTGTTGATGGTTGAGTGTTGAGTGTCGGAAAATGTAGCGGCGTGTCTATGACCGTCGCTGGCCAATGAAGAAGCGACAAGAGTGTCGCTGCTCCTTAGTTCAGCGACATTTTCTTAGCTCCTACTCTCAACCTCTTCTCTTACTCCTCCGCATCGAACTCCGGTAGCTCCCGTAGTTGGCGTTCCCAGATGAAGCGCCGGAACAACACCTTCACGGCGGCTGTTAGAGGGACGGCGAGCAAGGCTCCGACAAAGCCGCCGAGCACGAGTGACCAGAACAGCATGGAGAAGATCACCGTCAGCGGATGCAAGCCCACGGAGTCGCCGACGATCTTCGGTGCGGTGACCAGCGAATTGATCTGCTGCACGACCACAAAGATTCCAACCACACAGCCGACGTAAGCCCACGGACCCATGTGGAACGGCGCCGCACCCTTGGCATGCAGATAGCCAATGATGCAGGCGGGAATCAGACAGAGGATGTTTCCCACATAGGGAATAACTCCGAGAATCGCCATGAATACTCCGATCAACAAGCCATACGGCAGGCCGAAAATTCTCAGCGCGATGCCAACCAGCACTCCATCGATCGCCGCCACGAGCACCTGGCCACGGAAAAACGAGATGAGGTAGCCGTTGATTTCCTGAAGCGTGTCCACCAGCGACGACTTGAAGCGGGACGCCCGCAAGGGAACGTAATCATGCCAATGCGTGCGGATGAGCGCCGCTTCCTTGAGAAAGAAAAACAAATACACCGGCACCATGATCATGCCGATGACAAGGCCCAGAAATCCGAGCACTTTCGTCGATCCCGTCATCAACCAACCGCGGCCAGTGCGAAAGATGACATCGAGATTTTCCATGAACAGGCGGCCGCCGCGCGTATGTCCGTAGTAGCTGAGGGGCTCGGGATTATCGGTGGAAAGCTCAGTCGCCACGACATTACCGTCATCGTCTGTTTCTGTTAGAGCCCAGCCGATGAAACCATCGCGGTTGCGCATCCGCAGGTCATGCAGGGAGCGCGCGAGCGCCGGTGCGAGGTGCTCGGGATCGTCTCCGGCGACGGCGGCGGGGTTGTCTGCGGCAATCGGGTCCGCCGGCGGAGTTTCGGTTTTGGACGCAGCAGGTGGAGCTGTTAGAAAATCGCGCAGCGCCGTATTGCCGCGCTGGATGCCGGGCAACACCGCGGCAAGCAGCAGCGTCGCGCCGATCAGGATCGCCAGGAACACCGTGATCACCGCCCACAAGCGGCTCATCTTGTGCCGTTCCAACCAGCGGACAACGGGATCGAGCACATAGGCGATGATGCCAGCGACGATCAATGGCACCAGCACCGGCTGGAGAAATCCAAAGACATAACCCACCAACCAGATCAGGCCGACCAGCAAGGCACCGAGCACGAGGATCGACAATCCGGTCGCGGCGTTCCAAAGCGTCTTTTGTTGAAAGCGGGTGGGGTAGCGCATCGTGTGAAATTAAATTCCCGCGGCCTTATGCACGCGAATGGACATCATACCAATGACAATCCAAAAGAAAGGAGCACAGTCCGTCCCGGCTGTTCTTCCAAAATCTTCAAGCCGCCGCACCCACAGTTAAAGAACAGGCGGGACGCCTGTGCTCCCTTCTCAAAGAAAAGGGGCACAGTCCGTCTCGGCTGTTCTTCAATTTCTTCAAACCGCCGCGCATGCAATCAAAGAACAGGCGGGACGCCTGTGCCCCTTTCCTGGGCCTGCCTGGCGATTTTATCCAACACCCCATTGACGAAGCGTCCTGAATCGGTGGTGCCGAAGCGTTTCGCGAGTTCGATGGCTTCATTGATCGCAACCTTCGGTGGCGTGTTGGCGTAAAGGATTTCATAAGTGCCTAGACGCAGAACCGCGCGGTCCACGGGATCGATGCGTTCAGGGGAAAAATTCTCCACCACCGCCGCCAGCATCTGATCGATGGACTCCTTGTGGGCGAGAATGGCATCCACCAACTCGTTGGATTTTTTGCGCAGCCCGCGGATTTCCGCTTTGGAATCGCGCAGCCGGGCGAGGTCGGCTTGTTCGGGAAATTTTTCGGGCTCTTCAACCATCCGCAGCCGGTCGGATATCCGCTGCAGGCGCCGGATCGATGCTGACACCGCTTCCAAGGGGCCGCGCAGGGCGGGGAAATCGTCGGTCCCTAACAGAAATCGTTCGCGGTTTGCGGCAAGGTCGCGGTCGATCTTGAAAAGATGATTGAGGGCGGCGCTGAAATTTTCGGCCACTGATGCATCATCATCGTCCTTCGGCAAGCGTTCCAATTTCACCAGCGCGGCGCTCCATCCCGATTCAAGTTCGGCAATGCGCGACAAGGCGATTTTCAATGGTTCAGCAGCGGGCGTAGCTTTTAGAAGTGTGTTCGCCGCGGCCTGGCGTTCGACAAATTCCTCCAAGCGCCCCGCGCGGCCATGCGCGAGATGATGAACGGTTCGAAACATCGCAAGCTGCAGGCTGCGGCGATCGGATTCCGTGATGAAATCCCAGAATGGCCGGCGCAATTCCGCTGGATCCGCCCCGCCTTCAAGATCCGCGCAGTAGAGAAACTGAACGACCGCCTCGCGGATATGGCGCCGGCTAGGCATTGCGGTATTTTTTGAGACTACCGGTTCCGCCCTTGGGCATGGAGCGATCCAGTTCCTGGTAAATATCGATCATCGATGCGGCCGCACGCGCCGCTTCACGGCCGCGATTGAGCTTGTCGCCGATGCAGCGGGCATAGGCCTGCTTTTCGTCGGCCACCAACAGAACTTCGTGGATGATCGGACGCAGCGATTGGATCGCGAGCTGTTGCAAGGCTTGCGTCACGGACGCGCCAATGAGATCGGCATGATCCGTGGAGCCGCGGATGATCAGGCCCAGTGCGATCACGCAGGACGGAGGATCGCGGTCGAGTACCGAGGCGATCATGACCGGAATTTCAAAGGCACCCGGCACGCGGATCAAATCGACGCGGCCCTGTGGAACGAGGTCACCAAGCTCCTCGATGGCATTTTCCACGAGAGCGTCGGTGAATTTCTCGTTGTACTTCGAAGCCACGATGCAAATCCGCACCTTGGGGCCGATGATCCGGGGTTTTGGCTGCAACGAAGACGACATGCGGGGGGTATGGCGGGCATGGCCGCAAAAGTCAACCGGGAGGCAAACGGATCGTCATTCGAAACGTATTTCACTTGGCGGAAGGGCATTGCAGCCGAAAATCCGCGCATGGTTTCCTTTCCCGAAGCGCTGCGATTGTTGCTTGAAATCGTGCCATTGTCCGGGATCGAGCATTGTCCTCTGGAGCAGGCCGCGGGCCGGGTGCTGCGGCAAGCGGTGGTCGCCGACCGGGAGTTTCCGCCATTCGACCGGGTGATGATGGACGGCTATGCCCTGCGCGAAGCGGATTGGTTGCTGGGAAACCGTGAATTCAGGGTGACCGGCATCGCCCCGGCCGGGCAGCCGATGCTTTCACTCGCCGGTGGGCCGAACAATTGCGTCGAGGTCATGACCGGCGCGCCTTGTCCGTCTGGAGCGGATTGCATTGTGCCCGTTGAGGAAGTTGCGAAGCGGGAAGGGGAGCGGGTGACATTTTCCGCATCCGCCGCGCCGGTCATTGGAAGATATATTCATCGTGCGGGAAGCGATGCCGCGGCGGGTGCAGTTCTGTTAGAAAAGGGACGCATGTTGGGCTCGCGCGAAATCGGCACCGCGGCGTCATGCGGTGCGGCATCGGTGGAAGTGTCGAAGTTGCCGCGCATCGCGATCGTTGCGACGGGCGATGAACTTGTCGCGGTCGATGCCAGTCCGGCGGCGCACCAGATCCGGCAATCCAACGCGTATTCATTGGCAGCCGCATTGACGCGCGCGGGCTATCCTCCTGCGGAGACGACGGTTTGTGGCGATGAAATTTCCGCCGCGAGGCCGATGTTGCAGCGCTTGTTGGAGGAAAGCGATTGGCTCGTTCTAACAGGTGCGGTGTCGAAGGGTGGCCGTGACTTTTTGCCAAATCTGTTAGATGAGGCGGGTTGCCGGAAAATTTTCCATGGCGTCGCGCATCGTCCCGGTTATCCCGCGGGTTGCTGGCAGGGACCGGCGGGCCAGGTGATCATGGCATTGCCGGGAAATCCGGTGTCCGCACTGACCGGCCTGCATGTGTTTGTGCTTCCGGCATTGGCATTCGCGTCGGGACGTCAGATTCCGCATTCACGATTGGTGGAATGGCGGGACAGGTCCCTGGCTTTTCCTGACTTCACGCGTCATCTGCCGGTCACGCTTTCACCCGCTGGCACAGCCGCGGCTGCGGTCACCGGAAATAGCGGCGATTTCATCGGCTTGCTCGCGAGCGATGGATTCGTCACTCTCCACCCGCGGGGCGAAGAGGAGGCGAACACTTCCTTCCCGTTCACGCCATGGATTTGAAAATGGACGCAAAACCGAACAGCCCCGAATTTTCCCACCTTCGCGATGGGCAGCCAGCGATGGTGGACATCACGGCGAAATCCGCGACCCAGCGCACGGCCGTCGCGGTGGCGCGCGTGGAGCTTGGGTCTGAAATTGTCGGACGTTTCCGCGACAACGAACTGCATGGGCCAAAAGGCCCGGTGTTTCAGACCGCGATCATCGCCGGCACGATGGCAGCCAAGAAAACCGGCGACTTGATCCCGTTCTGCCATCCGCTCGCTTTGGAAAATTGCGTGATTGAAATCGTCCCCGACGCGGCGGGGGTGACGATCCGCTGTGAGGTATCGACCAGCGGCAAAACCGGTGTCGAGATGGAAGCGATGACCGGCGCGAGCGTCGCCGCGCTCACCGTTTACGACATGTGCAAGGCGCTCGACAAAGGCATCCGCATCCGCGACCTGCGCTTGATTTCAAAAACCGGCGGCAAGTCCGGTGACTACCACGCAGCCGATGACAGCATCTAACAGAACCTTGCATGGCCTGGTGCTGGCGGGTGGCATGAGCACCCGGATGGGCCGGGACAAGGGAAGCCTGCTGCATCCCGACGGCCGGACTTGGTTGCGCAGGTGCCATGATCTTTTGTTAGACGCTGGCTGCAGCAGTGTCGCACTATCCCTGCGCGCGGACCAGGAGATGCCCGATGGCTTTGCCGACACGACAACTCCCGCAATTTTCCGCGATCCACCGAATGCGAGCCATGGTCCGCTGGCCGGCATTGCCGCCGCCTTGCGCTCCACTTCTGATGCGGACTGGCTGATCGTTGCCTGCGATCTGCCACGCCTCGACTTGCCGACTTTGAAACATCTCGTTGCGGAGAAGGGGCCGGCGGAAAAGTTTCTTGCCTGCCGCAGTGAATTCGACGGCCTGCCGGAGCCCTTGTGCGCGCTCTATTCGTCCGATGCGCTGCCTTTGTTTGAAGACGCGATGTCCAACGACTTCCGCTGCCCGCGGAAAATTTTGATCCGCAACGAATGCCGTTTGCTGGATCCGGTCACGCCCGGAGCCTTGCACAACGCGAACACACCGGAGGATTGGGAGCAGCCATGAAAACCCACGTCGTCCGCTATTTTGGCATGCTCTCCGAACGCCGGGGGCTAGCCGAAGAAAAAATCGAAACCGCCGCGGCAACAGCATCCGCGCTTTACGAAGAACTTGATGGCTTGCACGGAATGGGGATGGCGATTGGAAGTTTGCGCGTTGCGGTGAACGACGAATTCGCCTCATGGGACTGCAAGTTGGCCGATGGCGATAGCGTTGCTTTCCTGCCGCCGATGTCGGGTGGCTAGAATTTTTGCGATGAACCCGGACATCCAATTCTCCCTTGCCGATGCTCCGCTTGACGCCGCTTCTCTAACAGCTTCGATCGGCGATCACAATGCGGGCGCGGTTGTTACCTTCGAAGGACGTGTTAGAAATCATAACGAAGGCAAGTCCGTGCTAACTCTGGAATATCAGGCCTATCCCGCGCTTGCGCTCCCCACGGGCCGCAAAATTCTCACCGAGGAAGCGGCGAAGGCCGGTGTTCTTGCCATCCACGCCGTTCATCGCACGGGAGTTCTAACAGTTGGTGAAATCGCGGTGTGGGTCGTCGTTGCATCCGCGCATCGCGGCCCCGCCTTCGACGCGGCCCGCGCGGTGATGGAGCGATTGAAATTCGAATTGCCGGTTTGGAAGAAGGAAACTTATATCGATGGCCCGAGCGTCTGGGTTGAGGCGGGGAAGGGACATTAGAGCAGTTTAAATAATGGCATGGCTATGCGCGGAAGGCCCACAGGGCCGATCCATACCAGCATGGGCCAGCGGCCCATGTTTGTTCGCACAGCGAAAACACGCGCAAGCTGGAGACGTCGATCGCCAAACAACCTCCATCGCAGCGCGCGATGAAGGCGCTGCTGGCGAGCTTCTGGTGTTGGCAACGTCGCCAGTTTGGCCAATCTCGCTTCGCGAACCAATCCTGGGGCGGCACTCGTTCCTCGTTTGCCCCAGGCTGGTATGGACTGTCCCGTTGGGACAGGAAGAACGGCCACATCTTAGCGTGTTCCAAATTCGGAATGGGATTTCCGTCGCGGGAAATGCAGATTTAGGGCACCTTTCCCCCAGAACGAATCACACTGTTAGCCAAAAAATGAAAAGCATCCTTCTACTGCTATTGGGAGCAACCCTCTCAATCCTAAATGCAAACGATTCCACAGAAAAGACTCAGCTCAATCAGGATGTAGCACTTGATGCAAACACCTTAAGAGAACTTCTGCGGGAGAACTGGACGGTCCAATCGAACAATAACGAGATTACCCTAACCTCGAAGTTCGATGTTTTCATCATCGGACTGGTATCACGTGGCAGCAAAGCGCCGGAGTTCAGTGACAAGACTCCAGTTAAGACACTGGAAGCAGAAGCAAAGCCCGAGAAGTATGTGATCCATTTGCGTTATGAACAACAACTGCCACGCGAAGAACTAGAGCGCAGGCGGATTGAGCGACAAAAGGCAGCCGATGTACTGAATTTTGGAGCAGCATCAAAGGAAGAACACCAATCGGCTGGTGACCGATACTCGGAGATTAAGGTCCCATGCTACCGATCAGGTTCCTACGACGTTTGCAAGATGACACCCGAGACACCATACGCAGGCGTTTAGCCGCCCAGGGCAGTTCAAAAAATAGGTGGAGCGAAAGAAATCCTTTCAACCGTCTTAGACAAGTTGCGAACAGGTTCCGACTAAAAAGATGTGGGTGAGCAACCGCCAATTAGCTTTTCAATTTCATCGAAATCGCTTTCCAATGGCGGCGGTGCCACCACTTTTACGCTAGCTCCTCCTCGTCACACCAATCAGCGCCGCGAATTTCCGGCAGCATTCCGCGAGTGCCGGCTTGCCACGGAGTTCCGACAAGGTCCAGGGCAAGCGGTAACGCCAGTTTTCGCCGCCGGTCGTGCCGGGATGGTTGAAGCGTTCGTCGAGACCGAACAACTCGGTGATCATGAACGTCGCATAGCGCGAATTGGAACTGAGCAGGGCTTTGAAGAGCCGCAGCCGCACGCCTTCCGTATAGCCGGGCCATCTGCCTTCGCCGGCGATCGGAATGCCGGCAAACTCGGACAAGACCCGCAAGGTCTTATGCGCCCCACCGACGGCCCACTCCGTTTGCGGAGTCGGGTATTCGTTGTGTTGTTGGATCACCCGCAAACAAGCACGCCAGATGCCGTTGATCGGGTCGTGATCATGGGTCGAGTAAGTGGCGAAGCTGTGCTCTGGAAACGCATTGCCTGGTGTCGGATGGCCATGATCGTTTACATCCCAATGCGGAATGCGGAAGGTTGCGATGCCAAGGTCCGCCAGATGCGGCCTGACGTATTCGGGAACCCATCCAAGATCTTCGGCGATGATTTCCGCGCCCCCCGCGCCGGCCACTAGCGCCCGCAGCCGGCCGTCACCGTCTTCGCGGTTCGCCGCCTTGTTTTCCATCGTGTCATCGGGCCGCAGGACCCAACGTGGCAAGCGGCCGCCGGCGAGTTCGAGGGCGTGATCGTGACCGACGCCGATGAACTCTTGATTGCGTTCGGGATGCCAAGGAAAGGCATAGATCCGATAGAAGCCGAGGATGTGGTCGAGCCGGATGATTTCAAAAAATCGCGCGAGGCGCTGCAGCCGCTTTTGCCACCAGACATAACCATTGGCCTCCATGTGGTCCCAGCGATACAATGGAATGCCCCAGTTCTGGCCCCACTGTTGGAAAAACGGATCCTCCTGTCCCATGCCTTCGGGTGGCGAGCCGCCGAACCAATCGAGCACGAATTCCTCGCGTTGGAAAAAGACATCGCAGGAATGCCAACTGATGCCGATGGGGACATCGCCCATCAATTTCACACCGCACGCATCGGCATGGGCGCGGACCGCGAGCCATTGGCGGAATGAAAGCCATTGGCAGAACGCGAAATATCCGAGGCGGTGTTCCACGGACGCGGGATCTTCCGTGCAACTTTCTGTTAGAAAATCGCGCGCGCCTTGTGGGGTCTGGCATGACTCGGGCCACTTGTCCCAGGTCAGCGACTCGCCGTGGATTTCCATCAGGAACTTGAAAAGGCAATAGTCCTCGAGCCAATCCGCTTCATGCACACGGAACTCCCGGAACTCCGCGTTAATGTCGTCGGCGACATCAAGAAAGCGCGACCATGCCTTTTCTAACAGACTTCGCTTCACGGCCCTCACCGCCGGGTAATTTACCAGCGGCGAGACGTCGGCCGCTTTCAGGTCCTGGTGGGCTTCGGCGAGATCTTCTTCCGTGAGCCCCGGAATCTCGGTGGGTTCGCAAGCCAGGTAGATCGGATCGATCGCCGTCGAGGAAATGCCGCTGTAGGGACTTTCCTCGCTGCCGTTTTCATGGATCGGCAACAGTTGGATGAAGCCGATTCCATGCTCCGCCGCCCAGTCGATCCATTCGCGCAGCGCCAGCGTGTCACCGATGCCAAGGTCCCCGTCCCGCCGCGGTGTGAAGGCGGGGAGGAGGATGCCGGCAAGACGTTTTCCAGAAGGATGCACTCCCGCGAGAATGCAGGGCTCTGGATTTCGCGTAAACTCTGAAAATCAATGGTGCCTGGAGCGCCCGCCAAGGTTACTCATTCTGAATTTTCAACCGCGAATGGACGAATGAACACGAATGGGAGAAGACTCAAGACTACAAGACGCAAGACACAAGAGAAGACCGGGCGGAGAAATCTGGTTTCTGGTTTCTAAATCTTCCCCATTCGCGTAAATTGGCGTCCATTCGCGGTTTGCGTCCTAAATAGGAGGTGCCTGGGCGGCCCGCGGCATTCTTTGACAAGCCGTTGGAGAATCTGTTATTTTTCAGATGGCAATCGCCGCAATCCAACCCCCAGCAGCCATGAAAACGAAACTGATCCTCTCCGCGTTTGTTCTGCCCTTGCTCCTTCCGGCTTGTGACAGCGGCGACAAGACCTCCGAAAAGGTGAAAGCCGACGCCGACAGAATGGCCGAGAGCATGAAAGATATTGCCGAGAAGGCGGGCGAAAAGACCAAGGAAGCCGGTGAAAAGGTGAAAGATGCCGCGGTGGAAGGTGCCCAGAAAACCAAGGAAGCCGCCGAAGCCGGTGTAGAGAAAGTGAAGGAAGGCGCGGAAGCTGTGAAGGATGCGGCTGGAAATGCCATCGACTCCGCCAAAGAAAAGATGAAGCCGGACGAAGAAGAGCCGAATAATTGATCCCCGCGGATTTGGATTTCAATCATCCACCGCCGTCCGCCGGTTGCCAGTAACACCATGCCGCCGGGTGAAGCGAACTCATGTCACGATGAAGGTTGCGGGCGAGCTCAAGGCCGGTTGGATCGCCATCCCCATATTCTGAGTTCCACAATTTCTTTCGATCTTGGACCACCGCCACCTTTTTTGGAGCTCCTGATCTTTTTGAGATCATCCTTTCCAACCCGGATTCGAGGGCATCAAATACCACTAAGAGCATACCCCGTTTCCTTGGTTAGAGCCGAAAAAATGAGCGATCCCACTGGCCTCCGCGACAATCACAGCCGGGGGAGTGCTGGCGACTTTCTGAAGGCCACCATCGAGCAGGGGAGCGAGCTGTCTTTCGTCTCCGCCTACTTTACCGTGCACGCCTATGCGGCTCTCAAGGAACCGCTAGAGGCGGCAGATCATCTTCGCTTTCTCTTCGGGGAGCCTTCATCGGTCACAAGTTTGGAGAAGGACAAAAAGCAGGCTCGCCATTTCGTTCTCGGCAATGAGCGCCAGGAATTGACCCTGGGAAATCAGCTCACCCAAAAACAGGTGGCCCGCGAATGTGCCGCCTGGATCCGCAACAAGGTCGAAATCCGCTCCATCACCCGTTCAGGATTTCTTCACGGCAAGCTCTATCACATACGGAAAAACGGATCGGATCAAGCCATCCTCGGCAGCTCGAACTTCACGGTGCCCGGCCTCGGCCTCAAATCTTCGGGCAACAACGTCGAGCTAAACCTCATCGTCGATTCCAAGCGCGATGTCGCGGATCTCCGCTCATGGTTCGACGAAATTTGGGAAGACGAGTCCATTACCAGCGATGTGCGTGACAAGGTCCTGGCAGAGCTCGACCGCCTTCATTCCGATCACGCACCGGAGTTCATCTACTATCTCACGCTCTTCCACCTGTTCCGCGACTACATCGACGGCGCACAGGATCTCGACGACGCCCTCACGGCGAAGCGCTTCATCGACCACGACGAGGCAATGCCGACCAAGGATTATCTTAAATTGTCGGAGGCACTTCGAGCGGCCCGCAACAAGATCCATGCTGGTCTGAATGTCGAACTCTACGAAAAAATCGTGCGATTCACTCCTGAGGCGCATCGACGGTTTCTCATTGGCTCAAGCGACGATGATATCGAAGCCGAATCTTCGTTGAGTGATGCGGACAAAGGAAGGCTGAAGGGGAGCCGGAAGAATCTGAGAAAGATGGTTTCAGTGGATCATGTTGAAAAGCTGCGGAAGATCAAAATCATCGACGATGTTCTCGCCTGCACCGAGCGGGTGCTCAACCCCGCCGCTCATTCCGGTACGCCACCGCTGTACGAAAAGGAAGTTCGGGATGCTCTCGCATTGGTCAGGCATCTCGAAAACGCACTCTCACCATGAGCCAAGAAATCCCCCCCTTTGAATCCATCCGCCGCACCAATCCGGCGGGCAATGAATTCTAGTGCATCGTCAGATAAATACTTGGCATATATTCTGCTGTAGTTAATACATGCCGAAAGCACTCCCGCCCCTGCAAATGAGTTCATCGCAGAAGACAGAACTTCAAAGTTTGGCCCGCAGCCGCACGGGATCAGGTTCAGTAGCGTTACGCGCCCGGATGATGCTGCTGGCTGGCAATGGCGAGTCCAACCGTCAGATAGGTATCAGGTTCGACGTCAAAGCCCATACGGTGGGAACATGGCGTGCCCGTTTTGAAGCCGCTGGTTGCGATGGATTGTATGATATCCAGCGGACGGGTCGTCCTCCGGATATCACTCCGGCCCAGAAACAGAAGATCGTTCACACCGTGTGCCGCAAGCCTCCCGCGGGCTTGGGACGCTGGAGCGTGCGCAGCCTCGCAAACCGTCTGGGCATCAACCGCGACGTCGTTCACCGCACGCTCCTGGAACATGATCTTCAGCCGCACCGGCTGAGAACGTTCAACTTCAGCCCCGATCCGCGCTTCGAAGAAAAGCTGTTGGATGTCGTTGGGCTCTACATGAATCCTCCGGAAAACGCGCTGGTGCTCTGCGTGGACGAAAAGACTGGCATTCAAGCGCTGGACCGCACCCAACCGATGCTGCCGCTCAAAGCCGGAAAGCCGAGGACATGGAGCAACGAATATGTGCGACACGGCACGCGGGCGTTACTGGCAAGCTTGGATATATCCACCGGAGAAGTGGTGGCTCAAGTCACCCGAGACCGCAAGTCGCCGACATTCCTCGGGTTCCTCGATGAGCTGACATCCAGATATAAAGGACAGCGGCTGTGTGTGGTGATGGATAATCTCAACACACATACCAATAAAGCGGCGATGGATTGGTTGGAGCGCCATCCCCTCGTCACCTTTCATTACACTCCGACCCACGCATCATGGGTAAACTTGGTGGAATGCTTCTTCAGCATCCTCACCCGGACAGGACTTCAACAACAGGTCCACAAATCAGGTAAAGCTTTGGAAAGATTCCTCAAATCCTTCATCGAAACCTATAACCAAACATGCGGCCCCTTTACCTGGACCAAAGGCCCGGAAAAACTCAACAAAATCATCCAGCTAACTCAAATCGCGCAGAAGAATGGCATCGCTT
>JANMJQ010000166.1:0-3735 GCA_031371445.1 Akkermansiaceae bacterium | reverse complement strand
CGCGACTCGATCGGCAAAGCGCCGAGGCGGGAGAGCAAAACGTTGTCGATGAAGGAGTGCATTTTAGAAACCGGAGACCAGAAACCAGAGACCAGAGATCACTCTTCACGCATCTCTTTGATCAAGCGCTCGACGATTTTTTTAGACGTCATGCCTTGCGACTCGGCGGAGAAGTTTGTGATGACGCGATGTGTTAGAACCGCAGACGCGATGGCTTCCACGTCTTCGAGCGATGCCATGTAAGCACCGCGAAGAGCCGCGCGCGATTTCGCACCGAGGATGAGGTATTGCACGGCGCGTGGGCCTGCGCCCCAGCCGACGTTATCCTTGATCCATTGCGGCGATTCCGGTTCACCGGGGCGGGTCTTGCGGACGATGCGGACCGCGTAGTCGTAGATGTGCTCTGGAACGGGAACGCGGCGGACGAGATTTTGATAAGCGATGACTTTTTCGCCATCGAGGAGGTGCACCAATGCTTGTCGCGCGGCGCCGGTGGTTTGTCGCGCGATTTCCTTTTCCTCCACTGCAGAAGGATAACCGACCTCGATCAGGAACATGAAGCGGTCGAGCTGGGCTTCAGGCAGCGGATAAGTGCCTTCCTGTTCGATCGGGTTCTGCGTCGCCAACACGAAAAACGGCGGGTGCAGGGTGTAGGTGGTGCCGAGGACGGTGACCTTGTTTTCCTGCATGGCCTCCAGCATGGCCGACTGGGTTTTGGCGGGGGCGCGGTTGATTTCGTCGGCGAGGACGATGTTGGCGAAGACCGGGCCTTTCACAAATTCGAACTCACGGCGGCCACCGACGCCGGATTCCTGGATAATGTCGGTGCCGGTGATGTCGGCCGGCATCAGGTCGGGCGTGAATTGGATGCGGTTAAAAGTCAGGTTGAAGGTCTGTGCGACCGACGAAACCAACAACGTTTTGGCGAGGCCCGGGACCCCCATCAGCAAGGCATGACCCTTGGCAAACAACGAGATAGCGAGTTTTTCGATGACATCCTCCTGGCCGACGATCGCTTTCGCGAGCTCGGCCCGGAATGCCTGGTAGGTTTGGCCGAGTTCATCGATGGCGGCAACGTCGTCCGGGGGGAGTTGGTCGGTGAAGGTGTGGGGAAGGGCTTCTTCAGACATGCAAGTGCCGGCGAAACTAAGAGGCGTCAGGCTTTTGTCCAGACGGGATGCGGCGGGCGACGGTGGATTTTGGCTGTGATAAAATCCGTTTTGGCCCGTGAAATTTCCATTTACCGCTTGCCAGCCCCCGGCGGTCTGCTAAATCACCCGCCCCGCGGGGGTGCCGGTGTGTCCGGCTAATCCCTCGTGGTCACGCGAAATCACGCACACCATGGCACGTATCCTAGGCATCGAAATTCCCAATGAGAAGCGCATCGAAGCTTCTCTGCCCTATATGTTTGGCATCGGCCGCCCGACCGCGGCGAAGATCCTGGAACATGCCGGGATTGACCCGAACATCCGCACCGGACAACTCAGCGAGGACCAACTGGTCCGCATCTCGCAAGTGATCCAGGCCGAGAACATCATCGTCGAAGGCGACCTCCGCCGTGAGCGCCAATCGCAGCTCAAGCGCTTGACGTCGATCAACTGCTACCGCGGCATCCGTCACAAGCGCGGCTTGCCTGTTCGTGGCCAGCGCACCCGTACCAATGCCCGCACCCGCAAGGGCAAGAAGAAGACGGTCGGCGTGAAGAAATAATTTTCCGTAATACTCATGTCAGAACCAACCAGCCCAGAAGCTGCCGTAAAGCCGGCAGTTGAGCCCGCAGCGGCTCCAGCACCCGTCACCCCTCCCGCTCCTGAAGCGGCTGCCCTCGAAGGCGGTCCGAAGAAGGAAGCGAAACGCGACATCTTCGCCGAAATCGGTGGAGGCGAGGAGGAGGTCAAAATTCACAAGGCCAAAGGCTCCAAGAATATCACCCGCGGCATCGTCCATGTGACGGCCACGTTCAACAACACCTTGGTCAGCGTCACCGACGTGAATGGCAATTCGATCGGTTGGTCGAGTGCCGGCAAGATGGGCTTCAAAGGTTCGCGCAAAAGCACTGCTTACGCCGCGCAGGTTGTTTCACAAGATGCCTGCCGCCAGGCGATGGGCCACGGCCTCAAGGAAGTGGAAGTCCGGGTCAAAGGTCCGGGTTCCGGCCGCGAGTCCGCCGTCCGTGCCGTGCAAGGTCTGGGTCTTGAAATTCTCTCGATCCGTGACGTGACCCCGATCCCGCACAACGGCTGCCGTCCGAAGAAGGCCCGCCGCGTCTAACAACTTTTTTCAAGGAACTTTATTATGGCACGTTACACAGGTCCACGCGCGAAGATCAGCCGCCGTTTCGGCGTTTCTCTCTTTGGCGCTTCCAAGGCATTCGAACGCCGCAACTTCCCGCCCGGGCAGCATGGCGTCCGCGCCGGCCGCAAGAAGAAGAGCGAATACTCGGTCGCCCTTGGCGAAAAGCAGAAGCTCCGTTTCCAATACGGTGTTCTCGAAAAACAATTCCGCGGCTACTATGAGGAAGCCGCCCGCCGCCGCGGTGTTACCGGTGTCATTCTGCTCCAGCTTCTGGAGACACGTCTCGACAACGTCATCTACCGCTGCGGTTTCGGCAACACCCGCCAAGCCGCCCGTCAGATCGTCAACCACGGCCACATCCTCGTGAATGGCCGCACCGTTGACATCCCGAGCTATCAAGTGAAGCCCGGTGACGCAATCAAGGTCGGTGGCAAGCCCTCCTCGCAACAACTCGTGCTCCGCATGACCGACCTCACCCAAGCCGCTCCGACGGTCGACTGGCTGAGCGTCGATCGCGACAAAATGGAAGCCACGGTTTCACGCGTGCCTGAGCGCTCCGACATCGATCCGCTCGTCAACGAGCAGCTCATCGTCGAGCTTTACTCGCGCTAAACGTGGAGGAGGTTTGCAACCTCCTCTCCAAATCGCATTTCAAGAACGCCCGGATGAAACTCCGGGCGTTTTTGTGTGGCGTGGCGGTGGTTGCAAGCCGCCGCTATATCCGGTAGCTTCGGAGCATGGACATTTCGTTGACGCCAGAATTGGAAAAAGTCGTCAAGACCAAGGTCAAACCGGGGATGTACCAAGATGCCAGTGAAGTGGTGCGTGAAGCCTTGAGGCTGACAATTGCCCGCGAGCAGGAAAACGAATGGCTGGCCCGCGAGGCCGCCCTTGGTTTCGCACAGCTTGAAGCCGGGCAAACGGTGACGGTGGAGTCGAAGGAACAGTTCATGGCCTTGGTTCGGGAAGAAATAAGAAACTGATTCTGACCGATGCCGCGATTCGCTGTGTCATAAACCGGCTTGATGGGAAAACAAATTTGGAGCATTCTCAGTCTATGGTTACGGTCGCCGAAATCGAAACTCTGGCGTTCAATCTCCCTGAAGCCGATCGCGCGATGCTCGCCGCTCATTTGCTGGATTCACTTCCGGGGGTTCTCGCCGAGGAGGATGAAGGATTGGCGGAAGCGCTGCGGCGGTCCGAGGAAATGGATAGGGACCCTTCCTCGTGCCTCACTCACGAGGAATTCCTGAAAGCGGTGGGCAGGCCGGCATGAAGGTGGTTTACCATCGGCTCGCAGTTCGGGATGTGCGGCAAATTCTGGACTATTACGAAAGTCAGGCCGGATCCAATCTAGCTGATCGTTTCTTCACCGACTTGCTGGCCACCATCGGCAAAGCGCTCGAAAATCCCCGGCATTTCCCTCCTCTCAGCGGTTCC
>JANMJQ010000104.1:0-8122 GCA_031371445.1 Akkermansiaceae bacterium | reverse complement strand
CCAATCGTATGACCAAAATTCAAGAGCGCGCGGAGGTCGCGGGTTTCATGTTCGTCGGCTTCCACGATGCGGGCCTTGATCGCGATGTTGCGTGCGATGAGGTCCGCGGGCACGTCGCGGTTGTTGGGATCCAGCGCGGTGATATCATCCAGCATGGCGGCATCGCGGATGGCGGCGTGCTTGATGACTTCCGCAAAGCCTTCGAAATATTCGCGGTCGGGCAAGGTCCGCAAGGTAAGGGGATCTACCAGCACGACGCGCGGTTGATGGAAGGAGCCTAACAGATTTTTGCCTTCGGCCACGTTGACGCCCGTTTTGCCGCCGATCGACGAATCGACCTGGGCGACGATCGTGGTGGGGATTTGGACGAATGGAATTCCCCGGAAGAATAGGGCGGCTACAAAGCCAGCGAGATCGCCGACGACTCCTCCGCCGAGGGCGACGACGAGGGAGGAGCGGTCATGTCCGGCGCGAATCATTTCGCGGCAGACTGCTTCCACATGGCCCAGCGATTTCGAGGCCTCGCCAGCGGGAATCATGTGAAGGCTTGGCGCAAAGCCGGCGGCTGTCAGGGAAGCCAGCAGCGGTTCCGCGTGCAAGCGGCCGACGGTTTCATCCGTGATGACCGCGGTTTTTCGGGCGGAAAGGCCGGCTTCCTGCATGGCCTTTCCGGCTTGCGACAAGAGCCCCGCTTCGACACGAACATCGTAGGAGCGGTCGGCGAGATCGACATGGACGGAAGGCATGCGCGGAGCATGAAACAAGGACCCGCGTTGTCGAGCGCATCTACGGGTTGCGCTGCCCGGTTTGCGGTGATTGTGTTGCGGTATGGAAGTCCGCAACCGCGAGAAGCAAAAATCGTTCACGACCAAGGATGGCTCGACCATCCGCAGTTTGTTGGATCAATCCAATGCCCCGGTGCGGAACCAAAGCTTGGCCGAAGCGAGCGTCCTGCCGGGGAGGATCACCGAACGGCATTACCACAAATTGAGCGAGGAGTTTTACTACATCCTCGAGGGCCGGGGAACGATGGAAATCAACGGCAGGGTCCGCGATGTGGTTCCGGGCGACGCGATCCTGATCCCCGCCGGAGCATGGCACCAGATCCGCGCCGACGAAGCCTTGCGGTTCCTATGCTGCTGTGCGCCGCCGTATTCGCATGACGACACGTGGTTTACGTGATTGCAGGGAGGTTATTAGTTAGAAGTTATTGGTTAAAAGGTCTTCCCTAATAACTTCTAACTAATAACCAGTAACCTTCTACAAATTCAAACTCGGCAGTTCACCTGAGTTTTCCAGCGCCTTGATTGCCCGCGGGCGGGATGAGGATTTCAAAAACTCGCACAATTTCACCGCACCCAAGGCCAGTAAAGCCGGAGGTGCGAGAGCGGCGGCCAAGCGGATTTGCGAAACGATGATGGACCGCAGCGGCAGTCGGCTCAGGACATAGCCCGTGCCCACCGCGATGATCATCGCTTTGCCCGGAGATTTCCGGATGCATTCCTCACAACATCCACAGCGCTGATTGATGCAATTCCGCAGATCTGTTAGAAGTGCGGTTGGACTGCAGCAGGATGTGGTGCCGGACGAAGGGGAGGGAGGTGTCATAATTACCAGAATTTGAGGTTGTCGAACAAGTGCTGCGCCGAGCCCACGATCGCATCGCCCGCATCGGCAAGGGCATCGGACGCACGCTCTTGCAGGGTGGGGGCGCTGCGATTGCACGCGATGAGGCAACCAATCGCAATTCCCACGCCCAGGGCACCCAGGACGATGGGCACCGGATTGCGGCGAATGCAGTTCCTGGCTTCGTCGAGCAATTCATCGGCGCGATCGCGGATTTGATCGCAGACCTCGCGGGCCTGCTCGAGTTGCTCTCCGCCGGGGCCGAGGATGTAGGATGGGGTCATGATGATTTTGCGTTGGGGCTTCCGAACAAAAACTGCTGCCAATTCCTGCCTTGGGCCACCGAAAAATGGGAGGGATGGTCGGTGCCGTACTCGCGGAGAAAGGTTTTCACCTTCTCGCTGGGCAGCCATTTCTGGGTGCCCTGCCAGTGGAAACATTTTTCTCCCGGACGGTGTTCATTCCGCACCCTCATGGACTCCAATTCATCCGCGATCATGAGATCCCTGGTTGCGGTTGGAGCGTCGTGAGTGGCGGGGACCAACTGTATTCTTTCCTCGGAAAATGTGGCTCGTGACATGGTTGGGTTTTTGGTTGGAAATCCCTATCGCAGATGCCGTTCCGAATTTGCCGATTCAAAACGCATTGACGATCCTAGCATCAGCCCGCCGCTCCGCAAGCAACGAAAGGCAAATTGCATTTTCAGAAAATCGCTTCGTGCAAAACCCTCCCGGGCGGGCCTGCAGGGGCTCAGGAATCGAGCCGCAGGGCCGCCTTTTGCGCGGCGCTTTGGGCGTCGCCTTTTGCCGGTTTGGTGGCGTCTTCGCGGGTCAGGCGCATCCCCACCGGCTTGGAAACCCCGAACTCTTCCATGGTCACCCCATACATCACATCGGCGCGGGCCATTGTCCGCTTGGAGTGGGTGACGATGATGAACTGGCTGTTGTCGATGAAGCGATCGAGCACCTTGACGAAGCGGTTGATGTTCGACTCGTCGAGCGGCGCGTCGAGCTCGTCGAGAACGCAGAACGGGCTGGGCTTGATCATGTAAATCGAGAACAGCAAGGCGACGGCGGTCATCGAGCGTTCGCCACCGGACAACAGGGTGATCGACTGCAACTTCTTGCCCGGCGGTTTGGCGGTCACCTCGATGCCGGATTCCAGTGGATCGTTCTCATCGATGAGACTGAGGTCGGCCTCGCCTTTTTCTCCGAAGAGCTCTTTGAACATCTCGCGGAAATTGATTTTTACCTGCGCGAAGGTCTCGGCGAAGAGCCGTTGCGTTTCGACGTTGATGCGATCGATGACTTCCAGCAACTCGGTCTTCGAGTTCACGAGATCGTCATGCTGGCCGCGGAGGAAATTGTAGCGCTCTTCAAGTTCCTCGAACTCGTCGATGGCGTCCAGGTTGACGGGGCCCATCGCGTCGAGACGGCGCTTGATGTCGGCAACGATGGCTTCGACGAAATCCCAATCGGGCTCGCCGGTCATGTCGCCCGGGATTTCAACTTCGTCGCTGGTGCCATCCACGACAACTGTTGGCATGTCGTCGTCGGAATGGTCCTCTGAATCGCTGCCGGTGACGATCGACTGGCGGCCGCCGCGCGCTTGCTGGGCTTTTTGCGAGGCGATGCTGGCGAGCAGGGCATGTGCGTCCGGCTCAAAAGCCGAAAGTTCGATCTGGTGGCGCTCGCGGATGGTCGTTTCCAAGCTTTCCAGGCGCAGGTCGAGCTTGGTGCAAGCCACTTCCTCGCGGCCTTTTTGTTCATTCACCTTCGCATGATCGCGGCGCAAAGCGGCGAGTACGGTTTCCGCCGCTTCAATCGCTTCCAACAACGCGGGTCGGCCTTCGGACCGCTTGCCGATTTCAGCCTGCAAGTCCTCGACCTCGTTGCGATGACCTTCGCATTCGTCGGCGAGGCGCGTGTTTTCTTCGCGCGCGGCGGCGATCCGTTGGTCGAAGGAACTGATTTCCGTCTCGCGGCGAATGGCAAGTTCGCGAAGCTCCGACAGGCGGGCCTCCATCGGCTTCTGCTGCTCTTCGGCGGACTGCTTGGCGCGGCGTTCGACGGCAAGTTCGGTGCGAAGCGCGTTCAGGGCTTCGGTGATGTCGATTTCGCGGCGGAGTGCTGCTTCCGAATCGGATTGCAGGCGATGCGTTTCGTGTTCCGTAGCCTCCAGGCGCTCGCGCGCGGTGGTGAGTTCCGCTTCCAGGCTTTCACGGCCAGCGGTGACAGCGAGTTCGCGCTTCGAAAGTTCGCCGCGCTCCCAGTTGACATTTTGAAGCTTGGTTTCGTGATTCTCCACTTCACGGCTGGCGAGGCCCAATTGGCCTTGCAAGGTCGAGAGATCGACCTTCTGGCGTTGCAAGCGGTCGCGGGTAACTTCGACTTCCTCGCGCTGTTGCTCAAGGCGTGCTTCAAGTTCGGCGACTTTCTCGCGGGCGGCCGTGTCGGCTGCTGTTAGATCGGCGACTTCGGAAGCCAGGCTGCGCGCTTCATTTTGCAGCTCAAGATACGAGGTGCTGTTCTCGGTCCCGGCGCCACCACGTAGCATGCCTTCACCTGTTAGAACCACCCCGGCAAGCGTGATGAAAGTCACGTCGGGTTGCGAGTCGCGCAGGCGCAGGCCGGTTGCAAGGTTGGGAACGATCAACACTTTTTCCAACAGCCGCTCGATGACGGCCACAACACGCTTGTCGACCTTCACGCGATCGAGCGCCCATGCGGTCGCTCCTTCGGGAAGCGCCTCACGCTGCGTGCCGCTGGAATGACCGACAAAGGTTTCCGGAATCACCGCTGCGATCCCGAGCTGCTTTTCTGTTAGGCGCTCGATGATCGATTCGGCCATCGCCTGGTCCTGCACGAGCACGGCCTGCAGATGATTGCCGAGCGCCGCTTCGATCGCGCGGGCGCATGCATTATCCGCTTCGATGAACGATGCGAGAACACCATGGATGCCGGGCTTGAAATCGGCGGGCTTGCCGAGGCCTTGCAAGACGTTGCGCGTGCCTTTTTCAAAGCCCTCACCGCTTTCAACGAGTTGCCGGACCGCATCGTGCCGTGCGCCGCGGCGTGCGAGCACCCGATGCGATTCAACCGCCGCGGTGCGTGCGGCATCAAGGTCGCCGCGGGTGTGTTGATAGGATCGCTGGGCCGTTTGGAAGGCTTCTTCCAGGGTTCCCAACTGTGAACCGGTCGCCTCAACCTCGGCGGCAATGCGGGCCTGTTCAGTGCGGGAGCTTTCCAGTTCGTGAGTCAGCCGTTGTTCATCGTCCGCGAGCAATCGGGCGCGTTCGCGGCTGCCTTCGAGTTGGGCGAGCGAGCTTTCGATTTTCGCCTGCGTCGATGCGAGCAAAGCCTGGACACGTCCTGCTTCGCCGCGGATTTGGCGCAACGACGATTCGATGGCCTCGCGCTCTTCGCGGGTGCTGCGGGTGCGGGCTTCCTGGTCGGCCAACTGGATTTCCTTCTCGGCAATGACGCGGTTAAGCTGGTCAAGCGCTTCGCTCGCGCTCGTGAATTCCGTCTCCTGCTGCGCGAGCTTTTCGCGGGTGGTGGCGATGTCTTCGCGGTTTTGCTGGATGCGTGACTCGAGTTCCGAAGTGCGTTCTTCATTGAAGGCGATGCGGCCCGCCGACGAGTTGAGGGCGCTGCGATGCTCGTTCAAGCGCTGGCGAAGTTCAGCCAACTCACCTTCGAAAATCCGCGCCGTGGTGCGTGCTTCGGTGACGATTTCTTCCTTCCCGGGCAGTTGCCGCTCCAACTCGCTGTCGCGCGCTTCCAGTCCGCGGATGGAAACAGCCAACTCGTCGCGCTCGGCGGTGAGTTGCACAAATTTCCGATGCCCCAAATGGCTGTCGAGCACCCGCGTATCGGCGGCGAGGGCTTGGTAACGGCGCGCTTTTGCGACTTGCCGGCGCAGCGAATTCATCCGTCGCTCCTGTTCGGCAAGCACGTCGGAAACCCGCAGCAAATTCGCTTCGGTGAACTCCAATTTGCGCAGCGCTTCCTTTTTCTCTCGCTTGAATTTCGTGATTCCCGCGGCCTCCTCGAACACCGCGCGGCGCTCTTCCGGTTTCGACGACAAGATCTGGTCAATCTGGCCCTGCGCCATGATCGAATACGCGGTCCGGCCGATGCCGGTATCCATCAGCAGATCGTTGATGTCTTTCAGGCGGCAGAGCGTGCCATTGATCCGATATTCCGACCGGCCATCGCGATAGACCCGGCGGGTGAGGGCGACCTCGTTGAAATCCACTTTGAGCGGGCCCTCGCAATCGGCCATCGTCAGTGTGACTTCGGCCATGCCCAGCGGCTTGCGTTTTTCGGTGCCGTTGAAAATGACATCCGCCATTTCGCCGCCGCGCAGGGCCTTGGCGGAGGTTTCGCCGAGGACCCAGCGGATGGCGTCCACGACGTTGGATTTGCCGCAACCGTTGGGGCCGACGACCCCGGTGACGCCTTCGGCAAATTCAAAGATGGTTTTGTCGGCAAATGATTTGAAGCCGAGGATTTCGAGAGTTTTGAGATACATGCGGCGTGGAATGGGTAGGCCGGAGGGCTGACAAAAAACCGTAGCCGATAGAACAAGGTTTGCAATCCGTCAGGTCGGTCAGACGCTAAATATGGTATCCAAATGACCGTTTGACTACCATATATGGAAACTAGAGTCCTAAAGATTTCCGAAACAGATTGCGGAATCCAGCTCTCGCCCGCCTATTTCCGGTCTTTCACCAGCTTGCACCGCACCACGCACCACACTGCCCTCCTCTAGATCGCGGCTTATAACGAAAAATGACCGGGTGCAATTCGGTGCACCCATTCACCGCTCTGGAACCAACGCGTCGCTAAGTGGCAGGGCGAAGGGTGATTCATATCTCTAACAGGTCTTGATATTGAAATCCAAGGTAAAGCCCCGTGCTAGCGAAAGCACAATCCACACGACAGTGCATGGAACACGGCACATTTGATGTGAATGATGTGAATGATGTGAATGGCCACCCAATGTGACGACGGGGCTCACGGCGGAGGATCGCTATTTCACTGGGACTAGGATGATTTGGCGGCAGTCCATCACCGCCACACCGGGTTTGATCTTGGCTCGGAGTTCGAACGATTGCGGACCGGGCTTGGCAAATTGGATCGTGCCTACCTCTCGCTCTTTGAAATTCTGAAAATGGCCGGTGTCCGCCACAATGAATTTGTTAGTTTGGCCGGCGCAGATCATTTCAATTTCGGCTCCGCCGCTGCCCTTGCCGCATCCCTGCCAGATGTGGATGGTATAGCGGCCGGGTTGATTGACAGTGAATTTCCATTCCGCCCAATCAGCGGCATCCGTCCAGTAACCCAGCGTGTTCTTGGCCGCAGGATCTTCGTAGTGCAGCTTGGAGCCATGAGTGAGTGCCGCGCTGGAATGCAGCACAATGCGCCCGGCCGTGAGCTGAGTCGGCATCGCATAGAGCTTTGTTACAAAATCGCCCTTGGCATAGTCCTGATGGCACTGCGCACAACTTTCGAGTTTGCCTCGCTCGAGGAGTTTTTCCGCCTTGGCATCCACCGTGAAAAATTCCCAATCCCCGGTCTCTGGAAAATATCCTGGTTCGCGTTTCCACATTCCGGTGAAGCCATCGGTTGCACCAATTGCCCGGCCAAGTTTTTCCTTCAACACCAGACTACCTACAGGAAATTTCCCCCATGGATCAAAAATTGGCAGCGCGGCTGGTTCGTTAGCATAGACATGAATGGAGGCCTTGCGATGCGGGTTGGGCTTAGATGCCGGGGCCGCCGGATTGCATAGAGCTATCACTTTCGCCGCCATATCCACTGGCTGCTGGGTCACCCGCTCGAGTTTGGCACGTTCCTTGACCCACTTAAGGAGTTCGGCATCCGTGGGCGCTGCTTGCAGGGAGAGGGTCAGGGCAGAGAGGATCACGACCGTTCGCATAAGCACGGACTCTAATGTCATTCCAGTCGCTTTGACAATCCCTACTGCGTCATTCGCATTGATTGAACTGCGTGATTCGCAAAATGGGGTCGGTCCTCGCGGATTAACATTTGGCTTGCGGCCATGCGACGTGCCGGGTTCCCACCGCCCGCCGGTGTCGTCCTTGAATGAGTACCAGTCACGATTAACAAACTAACAAAGCAAATGGGCGCAAACTGGGGGCGTTGACACCACCCAAAGCTCGCATGAGAGATAAATAGGGTCAGCGCTCTCCATTTAACAACAATGTTAATTCGTGAGCATTGACCCCACGTTCGTGTTCAACCATCCAACAAGGTCTGTTCCGAAATCCCGGACAAGACCGCGGCGCATCGTGCCCATGCTATGAAAAAACGCCTCCAAAACAGCTCTCACGCTGCCCGCGGCACGCCGGAATCTCCTCTCCATCTTGCGTCTTCAAGTCTTGGGTCTTCAAGTCTCCATCTTTCGGAGCCACTTCCACCGATTCTGTTAGAGCGGCTTAAAACACAACCCGCATACCACTTCGCCA
>JANMJQ010000089.1:0-4056 GCA_031371445.1 Akkermansiaceae bacterium | reverse complement strand
CAGGCTCCTTGTAAAGCCCGATGGCTTTGAGGATTTTCTGCCAGAAGCTGAGCTTCACCGGCGAGTAAACCCGGGCGGGACGCGATGCCTGCGGTCGGAATTCCTCGGCGCGATTGCTTTCATGGCGGCGGCCTTGCGAAGACCCGCGGTCATTGCGGGAATCGCGCGGGCCGTGCTCATTGTCACGGTGGTCGCCTTGGTTGCGGTTGCGATTGCGGTTGGAGCCTCCGCGTGAGCGGCGGCGACGGCTGTCTCCCGGGTTGCGGGAATCTTGTGTTGCGTTTGACATGTTGTCAGTGGTGTCGGGGTTTACAGGCGGCCTGGCGCTGGCGGACTCGCGGACGAGCCCGGCAATGCGGATAGGACCTCGTGCAGACCGGCCATGCGCCGACAGATCCGGCTTTTTGGTGCCGGGGTGAGTTCCGCAACGCTTGCGGAAAAGGACTTCACCGGTGTCGGAACAAGCCGGCTTGCGCCGCCGCCCGTGAACAGATGGTTCCGGTGGTCCGAATCGCAGGCCGATTTCACGACCCGGGAATTGGGGTGAATCAAAAGGCACTCGGCCGGATGCGGAAGTCGGAGGTCTGGAAAAACCTGCTCAGAGCGAAATTAAAGGAAAAACATGCGTTGGCAAGGCCGGAAGGTGGAAGTTCAGCGGTTAGCCGATTGGACTGAGGTGGGAAGCGATGGCATCCCAACCGTCATACTAAAAACCAGCGACGCCCGACGGATTGATGATTGCCGATGGTTGAGTTTTGATGGTTGAAGGGAAGAATCGGAATTCGCCGTCCGGTCACTTCAAAAATCAACATTCATCAATCATCACTCGGCAATTATTCTCCGACTGACCCAAGCCTGAATCCGTGTTCCCGTGTTCCAGAACCTGACGAATAAAGGCCTGGCCCTCTGTCATCGTCCCTCCGTCATCGATTCGGGATCGCTCACGCAAACACTCCGTTCACCGGCTTGCCCTTGTTGCCGATGGTAAAGGGGCGGCCGCTGGGACTGGTGACAGTTTCTTCGATCGGCAGTCCGCAGGCGGTGGCGACGGTGGCGTGGAGGTCGCCGACCGTGACCGGATCGCTCTCGACGCGGCCACCCTCGGCGTCGCTGGCACCGTGGACGTACCCGCGTTTCGCGCCGCCACCGGCGAGGACGCAGGAGAAGACCAGCGGATGATGTCCGCGGCCGCTGCCGTCAAACTGCGGTTTGCGGCCGAACTCGGTGGCCACGACGACCATCGTGCTGTCCAGCAGCCCGCGGGAATCGAGGTCGCTGACGAGCGCGGCGAAGGCTGTGTCAAATTCCGTCCCGCGATCCTCCATCCCGCCTTCGATGTCCTTGTGCATGTCCCAGCCATCGCTTTCGACCTCCACGTAGCGGACGCCTCCTTCAATCAGGCGGCGGGCGAGCAGGCAGCCTTGGCCGAAACGGTTTTTACCGTATCCCGCGCGCAGGCTATCGGATTCCTTCGTGAGGTCGAAACACTCGAGGTCCTTGCCTTTCATGAGCCGCAGGGTGCTGTCAAAGAAGTCATTGTAGGCGGCCACCTCGCTATCCTTCACGCTGGCGGTGAACTTGGTGTCCATGTCGTGCAGCAGGGCGAGGCGTTTCTCCATGATGGAAGCATCCGCTCTGGAAACGGAATCCTGGAGGCCCTCCTCCGGATCGAGAATCGGCAGCGGACTCATGGTGGCGGGGAAAAACCCGTTGCCGTGGTTGGACGGGCGGTTCACACAGACGCTGCTCGGCAGGGTCGGGTGGCTGGCACCGAGGTAGTGCTGGGCCCAGGCACCGAGCGTGGGATGGATGATGGTGCCGCGCTTTTCGAATCCCGTGCGCATGAGGTAACGGGCCTGCTCGTGGACGCCGACCTTCGCGGTCATGCTGCGGATGACGGTGATCTTGTCCGCGATTTTTGCCGTTGCGGGAAGGAACGAGGAAATCTGAAAACCCGCCTTGGTGGCCAGCGCGTCACCGGGGCCTTTCGACGCGCCGGTCTTGGGATCGAAGCTGTCGATCTGGCTCAGACCGCCGGCGAGTTGGAGCATGATGACCGCTTTGGCCTTGCCGAATCCCGGCCCGCGGACGGCGGCAGGCGAGGCTTCCATCGCTGCCGCGGCGAAGAGGTTTTCTCCCGGCAGAAACGGCAGCAGGCTGATGCCAAATGCGGATTTGGCCAACCGCTCGACAAAGGAGCGGCGGGAAATGTCACTGAGTCTGAGAAGCTCGGATTTCATGGCGGGCAGGTGGGTTAGGGAATGAACAGAAATTCGCGGGAATTCAGAAGCACCCACGCGAAGTCGGAAATGCCGAGACCTCCTTCGAGGGCGGCGGTCGCTTTCGCCATTTCACCCGGGCTTGGCGGCCGGCTGAGGAAACTGAGATAGAGCGAGGAAATCCGCTCCGACGGCTTGGTGAACTTCGCGGCGCTGAGCAGTGCGGTCGAGGATCCGGTGATCATTTCCTGCACCGGGCCGTTCATGAGCTGGAGCATCTGCGGCACGCTGCCATCGGTGGTGTTGGTATCGGAAACCAGGCGATCGCTCTGGCCGAAAAGCCGCAGGAAATGATTCTCAGGCGCCGGTTGCTGCAGCTCGCTGGCGCGGGCCAGGACCAGTCCGGAGCGAACCTCCGGCGTGCCTCCTTCGTAGAGCGCGGCGAGCGCCCGCGGGTTGCCTTTGCCGCCCCCTTTTTTGCCGCCGCCGCCGGCACCGCGCATCGGGTTGCCGTTTTCCTTGAAGTCGGTGATCATTTTCGCGAGCGTCTCGGCGTTGATCTCGCTGTCCGGAACGACCGTCTTCCGGAGATCGTCGCCCCGCCGCAGCAGGATGTGGTCGGCGCTGTCGCCGCTCGCGAGGGTGACGATCGAGTCCCAGGTCTGCTCGGCACTCATGCGGCGCAGCACGGGTCCCTGGAAACGGAAAGTTTTGGGATCCTCCGGCGCCTCGCAGGCCTGGCGCTGATAGGCGGCGGTGTTGAAAAGGATCCTCTGGAACTCGCGCAGGTCGAATTTCGCCAGTTTCATGTATTCCGTGATTTGGGCGAACAGTTCCGGATTTCCACCGTCCGACAGATCATCGATGTCGGACACCGGCTCCTGCACGGCGATGCCGAAGACTTTTTTCCACAGCCGGTTGGCGATGTTCGCGGCGAAGCGCGGATTTTCCGGATGCACCATCCACGAGGCGAACTGCTCGCGGAGCTGAGACGGTTTCACCGCCGCGAGCTGATAGGAGGGATTGTCCTTGTCGGCGCTGCTCCAGTGGATCAGCTCCGGGGTCACCAGCTCGCCCGGTTTCGCGTCCTTGTATTTGTAATCCTGCGGAAACGTCAGGTGGTTGCTGGGGAGATCCACCATGTTGTAGGCATTCGGCGCGAGGATCTGGTTGGCGATCACCTTGCCCGCCGGCGGGAGGTCCGCGCTCTTGGCGAGGCGGCGGCTCTTCCTGAACACATCCTCGTGAAATCCGTCGGAGGCCCCGAAGAACGCCGCCATGCTGTAGAAATCCCGCTGCGACCAGTCGGCCAGCGGGTGGTCGTGACACTGCGCGCAGGAAACGTTCGCGCCGAGAAAGGTGGTCAGCAGGTTGGAAACCCCGTCGAGAGGCATCTGGGCGTCGCGCAGCAGGAACCCGGCGGCGCCGTTTTCGTTGAGCTTGCCATCGGCGGTAAGCATGTCGCGCACCATCCCGTCCCAAGGCCGGTTCATCGCGATCTGGTCCTTCAGCCAGTCTTCGTAGAGAAATGCCCTCGCGCCTTTTCCATAGTCGTCCTTCACCCGCAACAGGTCGGCGAGCCAGTTGTACATGTGCATCGTATACCCCGGCGAATTGAGCAGCGTGTTGACCAGCGCGGCGCGTTTGCCGGGTGAGGTGTCCGCGAGAAAGTCCGATGTCTCCTTCGCCGTGGGGATCCGCCCGATGCTGTCGAGGTAGAGGCGGCGCACAAACTGCGCGTCGCTGGTTGGCGGATTGGCCGGGCTGCCGCTTTTCTTGAGCCCGACATTGATCGATTCGTCCAGCCGCGCCGCCGCTTTGGCGATGACTTCCTGGG
>JANMJQ010000087.1:0-2131 GCA_031371445.1 Akkermansiaceae bacterium | reverse complement strand
CCGAAGATTTTCGCGGCCTTGGTGCTGGCGCAACGAACGAATGTCTGAAGATCGATCCGGCCGCGACAGACTCCTTCCGTAAAAAGAAGCTTCACGCGTTCCTCGACGCTGGGGATGCCGTTGGGGATGAGCGTGAAGTTGCCGGCCTTGCCCGTGGGTTTCATTTGCGCATCGACACACTTGCTCGCATCGGGATGGCCCATGTGTTTCTGCGATTGGAAATCGAAAGGCGCGTGGTCGGTGCCCACTGTATCGACCGTGCCATCCGCCAGGCATTCCCAGAGGAAGTCGCCATGCTCCTTGGACCGGACCGGCGGACTCATCACATATTTGGCTCCTTCGAAATCCGGCAATTCCGCGTAGCTGCTGTCGAGGGTCAGGTATGGCGCTACGGTCTCGATCCATGCCCTCACGCCGCGTTTGCGGGCGTCGGTGATTGCTTCCACTGCCGGCTTGCAGCTTGTGTGGACCACATAGACTTCCGCCCCGGTGAGCTCGGCGAATGTCATCAGGTGATGGCAGCCTTCCGCTTCGACAGTGATGGGGCGTGAAGGCTCATGCCACTCGGGACCTGTCTTTCCCTCGCTGACGAGTTGTTGCTGCGTTTTGGCGACCAGATCCGCGTTTTCGCAATGCGCGGTCACGACGACGCCGAGTTCCTGGGCCAACGCCAGAGTTTGATAAAGTTCGGCGTCATCGATCCCAAACGCACCCTTGTAAGCGAGGAACACCTTGAACGAAGTGATGCCTTCATCCTCCACGATGGAGCGCAGCGCGGCCGGAGTTTTTTCGTCGAAGCGGGTGACGCCCATGTGAAAGGTGTAGTCGCACGCTGAAATTCCCTCCGCTTTGCTCTTCCACAAATGAATCGCCTCGATCGGATCGTCTGCGCGCGACGGACAGCACATTTCAATCAGCGTCGTGGTTCCACCCATCAGCGCGGCCTTGCTGCCCGTGACGTAGTCGTCCTTCGAAAACGTCCCCATGAAGGGCAGGTAAATGTGGACATGCGGATCGATGAAGCCCGGGAAAACATATTTGCCGGTCGCGTCGATGACTTCCGCACCGGCTGGTTCTGTTAGATTCTCGCCGACTTCCGTTATCACTCCATCTCGACAGATAACATCGGTGTGAGGAAATATTCCATCCGCGTTGACGACAGTGCCATTTTTGATGAACAGGCTCATGCGTTGATCAAACAATTAAGAGGTTTTAAACCGCAGATGGACGCAGATGGACGGGGATAAGAGAAGATGATGAGAGCTGGGCATTGAGAGTTGAAAGCAAATGAAGAGTTCAAGCCTCTTGATCCCTTCTTCCATCTGCGTTCATCTGCGTCCATCTGCGGTTTAATTTTCTTCAATCTTCATTTGGCCCAGATTTCGCCGTCGCCGAAGCTGAACCAGCGGGTCGTCGTCGTTTTGCGCTGGGTGTAGAATTCGACGCCCTCCTTGCCCTGGATGTGCAGGTCGCCGAAGAACGAGTCGTTCCAACCGCTGAAGGGGAAATACGCGAGCGGCGCAGGCACACCGACGTTGATGCCGACCATGCCTGCGCTGACATTGCGGCGGAACTCGCGCGCAGCCTTGCCCGAGTTTGTAAATATCGCCGCGCCATTGCCGAAGGCCTGCCGGTTGGCTTTCGCGATCGCATCATCGAGGGTCTTCGCGCGCATCACCGCGAGGACGGGACCGAAAACTTCGGTTTCCATGAGCGGGTTGGCATCGTCAACATGGTCGATGAGCGTGGGTCCCAGGAAAAAACCTTCCGGCGCATCCGCCACCTTTGTCGACCGTCCGTCGGCAAGAACCTTTGCACCGCTGCGTTCGCCGGCATCGATCAGGCCCGCGACGCGCGTCCGGTGCTCGGCGGAAATCACCGCGCCCATGTCCGGCTGCGATTCCTTTTTGTCCGTCGGCCCCACCTTCATCGCTTTCACAAGGTCCGCCAGTGCGGGCAGAAGCCGGTCACCGGCCTCACCTACGGCAACCGCAGTAGATCCCGCCATGCAGCGTTCGCCCGCGCATCCGAAGGCACCGTCTTTCACCGCTTCCACCGTGCGGTCCACATCGGCGTCGGGCATGAGGATGATGAAATTCTTCGCACCGCCGGCGGCCTGCACGCGTTTGCC